>NZ_JBIUHC010000098.1:0-39065 GCF_044627735.1 Cupriavidus sp. CuC1
GATCGCTTTCTTTTGGTTACTTTTCTTTACGAGTAAAGAAAAGTGACATCTCACACGTTCTAAAACGGCCAACACCGCCCAGCCGCGACAGCAGCTAGAAGCGCTAAAACACTACCCACTCACGCCTATTCTGCATCAGCAGCTAGAAGCTTTAAAACACCGCCCACCCACACCCCATGCCAGCACGCCAGCCTGTCAGCCTGAAAATAATCCAGCGCTGAAAGCGCGAACAATCACCTCACTGCAGCAACGCGCGATGCCGCGTCACCGCCAGCAGCACGATCTCGTCCAGCCCGGCATCGTCATTGCCGTCCAGCCGCTCCAGCAATGCGCGCCGCATGCGCGGCTCCCAGAAGCGCTTGATATGGCCGGCGATATCCGCCACGGCTTCCTCGCGGTCCGGCATGGCTTCGAAGAAGGTGCCGATCTGGTTCGCCATCTTGACGAGGTTCTCGGAGTTCATGCCTGTTCCGTCCTGCTGTGCAAACGTTGGGGGTGAGAGTAGACCACGTGGCGGCCCGCGCGCACAAAGCCGGCCAGCGTGACGCCGGTATCGATCGCCAGGCGTACCGCGAGCGCGGTCGGGCCGGAGACGGCGGCCAGCATGCCAACGCCGGCGCTGGCGGTCTTCAGCACCATTTCGTAGCTGGCGCGGCTGGTCACCAGCACGGCGCCGCGCGAGCGGTCTTCGCCGCCGCGCGCCAGCGCGCCGATCAGTTTGTCGAGCGCGTTGTGGCGGCCCACGTCTTCACGGACCAGCGCCACGTGGCCGTCGGCGCGCAGCCAGGCGGCGGCGTGCGTGGAGCCGGTGTGGCACAGCAGTTCCTGCCGGGTCTGCAACTGCGCGAACGCGGCGTACAGCACCTCGTCGCTGAAGCTGGCGCTGCTACTCACCGGCGCTGGCGCGCGCATGACTTCCTGCAGCGATTCGGTGCCGCACAGGCCGCAGCCGGTGCGGCCCGCCATGGCGCGGCGGCGGTCCTTGAGCGCGGCGAAGGCTTGCGCAGCGATGCGCAGCTTCACCGCGATGCCCTCGGGGCGAACCTCGGTGTCGATTTCATAGACGTCGCGCGGGCTGGCCACCAGCCCTTCGCTCAGGCTGAAGCCCAGCGCGAAGTCTTCGAGGTCTGCCGGAGACGCCAGCATGACCGCGTGCGAGATGCCGTTGTACTCGAGCGCGACCGGCATTTCCTCGGCGATCTCGTCGTCCTCCAGCGCCAGCTCGCCCAGGCGGCAGCGGCTGACGGCGAAGGTGCTGTGCGTGGGCGGCTCGGCATCGCTGCAAGGCGCCGCCGCATCGGACCTGGCCATGGCGAGTTCGCAGAGTGTCATGCCGACCCCGCCTCGGCGCCGGCCGCCTGCAGCAATTGCATCTGCTGCTCGTGGAAGTCGCGATACTGGCGCTGCCATTCAGAGGGCTGCGCCACCGGCATGACCTGCACCGCGGTGACCTTGTACTCGGGGCAGTTGGTGGCCCAGTCCGAGTTATCGGTGGTGATCACATTCGCGCCGGACTCGGGGAAGTGGAAGGTGGTGTACACCACGCCCGGCTGCATGCGCTCGCTGACGATGGCGCGCAGCACGGTTTCCCCCGCGCGGCTCTGCACGCCGACCCAGTCGCCGTCCTTGATGCCGCGTTCCTCGGCATCGTGCGGATGGATCTCCAGGCGGTCCTCGTCGTGCCACATCACGTTGTCGGTGCGGCGCGTCTGGGCGCCCACGTTGTACTGCGACAGGATGCGCCCGGTAGTGAGAATCAGCGGGAACTTGCGATTCACGCGCTCAGCCGTGGGCACATAGCGGGTGATGATGAACTTGCCCTTGCCCCGCACGAAGGCGTCGATGTGCATGGTCGGCGTGCCCTCGGGCGCGGCGTCGTTGCACGGCCACTGGATGCTGCCGAGTTCCTCCAGCCGCTGGTAGCTGACACCGCTAAAGGTCGGCGTGAGCCGCGCGATCTCGTCCATGATCTCGGACGGATGCTTGTACTCCATCGGGTAGCCCAGCGCATTGGACAGCAGCACGGTGGCTTCCCAGTCGGCATAGCGGGCCTTGGGCGGCATCACCTTGCGCACGCGCGAAATGCGGCGCTCGGCGTTGGTGAAGGTGCCGTCCTTCTCCAGGAACGACGAGCCCGGCAGGAACACGTGCGCGTACTTGGCGGTCTCGTTGAGGAAGATGTCCTGCACCACGATGCACTCCATGGCCGAGAGCGCAGCCGACACATGCTGCGTGTTGGGGTCGGACTGCACGATATCTTCGCCCTGGCAGTACAGGCCCATGAAGCTGCCCGACAGCGCAGCCTCGAACATATTGGGGATGCGCAGGCCAGGTTCCGGGCTGATCTCCACGTTCCACGCGGATTCGAACAGGCCGCGCGTGGTGGAGTCCGACACATGGCGGTAGCCCGGCAACTCGTGCGGGAACGAGCCGATATCGCAGGAGCCCTGCACATTGTTCTGCCCGCGCAGCGGGTTCACGCCCACGCCTTCGCGGCCGATATTGCCTGTGCACATGGCGAGGTTGGCGATGCCCATCACTGTCGTCGAGCCTTGCGCATGCTCGGTCACGCCCAGGCCGTAGTAGATCGCGGCATTGCCGCCGGTGGCGTACAGGCGTGCCGCGCCGCGCAGTTGCTCGGCGGGGATGCCGGTGATCTCGGCCATCGCTTCCGGCGAGTTCTCCGGCAGCATGACAAAGTCGCGCCACTGCTGGAACGCACGGTCCTCGCAGCGCTCGGCGATGAACGATTCGGCCATCAGGCCCTCGCTGACGATCACATGCGCCATCGAGGTCACTACGGCCACATTCGTGCCGGGACGCAGTTGCAGGTGGAAGTCGGCACGCACGTGCGGCGAATCCACCAGGTCGATGCGGCGCGGATCGATCACGATCAGCTTGGCGCCGGCGCGCAGGCGCTTCTTCATGCGCGAGGCAAACACGGGGTGGCCATCGGTGGGGTTGGCGCCCATCACCATGATGACGTCGGCCTTCTCCACCGAGCGGAAGGTCTGCGTGCCAGCGGATTCCCCCAGCGTCTGCTTGAGGCCGTAGCCGGTGGGCGAGTGGCAAACCCGCGCGCAGGTATCGACGTTGTTGTTGCCGAAGGCGGCGCGCACCAGCTTTTGCACCAGGTAGCCTTCCTCGTTGGTACAGCGCGAGGACACGATGCCACCGATGGAGTCCCGGCCATGCTTGGCCTGGATGCGCTTGAACTCGGAGGCTGCGTAGCTGATCGCCTCTTCCCACGACACTTCGCGCCACGGGTCGGTGATCCTGGCGCGGATCATCGGGTTCAGGATGCGGTCCTTGTGAGTCGCGTAGCCAAAGGCGAAACGACCCTTCACGCACGAGTGGCCCTCGTTGGCCTGGCCGTTCTTGTACGGCACCATGCGCACCACTTCATTGCCCTTCATCTCCGCCTTGAAGGCACAGCCCACGCCGCAGTAGGCGCAGGTGGTGACCTTGCTGTGCTCGGGCTGGCCCATGCGGATGATGGAGGTCTCGGCCAGCGTGGCGGTGGGGCAAGCCTGCACGCAGGCGCCGCACGACACGCAGTCGGAATCCATGAAGCTGTCGCCCTGCCCCGCCGTCACGCGCGAATCGAAGCCGCGGCCGCTGATGGTGAGCGCGAAGGTGCCCTGGGTTTCCTCGCAGGCCCGCACGCAGCGGTTGCACACGATGCACTTGGAGGGATCGTAGGTGAAGTACGGGTTGGACTCGTCCTTGGCCTCGGCGCGATGGTTGGCGCCGTCGTAGCCGTAGCGCACCTCGCGCAGGCCCACCACGCCGGCCATGTCCTGCAGCTCGCAGTTGCCGTTGGTGGGACAAGTCAGGCAGTCCAGCGGGTGGTCGGAGATATACAGCTCCATCACGCCGCGGCGCAGGTCGGCCAGCTTGTCGGTCTGGGTCTTGACCTTCATGCCGGCTTCGGCCGGCGTGGTGCAGGAGGCGGGGAAGCCGCGCCGTCCTTCGATCTCGACCAGGCACAGGCGGCAGGAGCCGAAGGACTTGAGGCTGTCGGTGGCGCACAGCTTGGGTACGTTCACACCGGCGTGCACGGCGGCCCGCATCAGCGAGGTGCCGGCGGGCACGGTCACGTCGACGCCGTCGATCTCAAGGGTGACCTGCTGTTGCGCATCGCTGGCCGGCGTACCGTAGTCGATTTCGTTGCGTGTGTTCAAGACGGACTCCCGCTGCGGCCCGGGGGCCGCGTACTGGTGATTCAGAGGGGCGCTGAAGCTGCGCCGGTTCGATGTGCCGTTGCGCTGGGTTCAGGCAGCCTTGGCTGGCACGGCCACGCCGAAATCTTCCGGAAACTCGTCGAGCGCCGACAGCACCGGGTAGGGCGTCATGCCGCCCATGGCGCACAGCGATCCGCCCAGCATGGTGTCGCACAGGTCGCGCACCAGCTTGACGTGCTTCACCGGCTGGTCGCCCGCGATGATCTTGTCGATCACCTCGACGCCGCGCGTGGAGCCGATCCGGCACGGCGTGCACTTGCCGCAGGATTCGATGGCGCAGAACGCCATCGCGTAGCGCGCCTGCCTGGCCATGTCGACGGTGTCGTCGAACACCACGATGCCGCCGTGGCCCAGCACCGCGCCAAAGGCCGCGAACGCTTCATAGTCCATCGGCGTATCAAGCCGCGAGACCGGCAGGTAGGCGCCCAGCGGACCACCCACCTGTACCGCGCGGATCGCCCGACCGCTGCGCGTGCCCTGCCCGTAGTCCTCCAGCAGTTCACGCAGCGTCACGCCGAAGGCTTTCTCCACCAGCCCGCCCTGCCGCACATTGCCGGCGATCTGGAACGGTAGCGTGCCGCGCGAGCGGCCCATGCCGAAGTCGCGGTAGTACTGCGCGCCGCGCGCCAGGATCACCGGCACGGTGGCCAGCGAGATCACGTTGTTGATGATGGTGGGCTTGCCGAACAGCCCTTCGATGGCCGGCAGCGGCGGCTTGGCGCGCACCACGCCGCGCTTGCCCTCCAGGCTCTCCAGCAGCGCGGTTTCCTCGCCGCACACATAGGCGCCGGCACCCTTGCGCACTTCCAGTTGGAAGCGCCGGCCGCTGCCGCGGATATCGTCGCCCAGCCAGCCGGCCGACTGCGCGACGCCGATGGCGGCTTCCAGCACGGCGATAGCGTGCGGGTACTCCGAGCGCACGTAGATATAGCCATGCTCCGCGCCGACAGCGAGGCCGGCGATGGTCATGCCTTCGATCAGCATGAACGGGTCGCCTTCCATCACCATGCGGTCTGAGAAGGTGCCGGAGTCACCCTCGTCGGCATTGCACACCACGTACTTGGTGGCCGACTGCGCGTTCAGCACCGTCTGCCACTTGATGCCCGTGGGAAATGCCGCGCCGCCGCGCCCGCGCAAACCGGAATCGGTCACCTCGCGCACGATCTGCGCGCCGTCCAGCGCCAGCGCGCGGGTCAGGCCGGCGTAGCCATCGTGCGCAATGTAGTCGGCGAGCGAGAGCGGATCGGTGATGCCCATGCGGGCAAAGGTCAGGCGCTCCTGGCCCTTGAGGAACGGGATTTCCTCGGTTAGCCCAAGCGCCAGCGCGTGCTCGCCACCGGCCAGGAAATCCGCATCGAACAGCGCGGCGACATCTTCCGGCGCAACCGGGCCGTAGGCCACGCGCCCGGCGGCCGTCTGCACCTCGACCAGCGGCTCGAGCCAGAACAGGCCGCGCGAGCCGTTGCGCACCAGTTCGACGCTGGCGCCACGTGCGGCGGCCTCACGCGAGATGGCGCGGGCCACCGCGTCGGCGCCCATGGCCAGCGCGCTGGAATCGCGGGGGACGAAAACGGTGATGCTCATGCCGGCACCTCCGCTGCCTGATCCTGGGCGGTATCGGCGCAGGCTTTGATCAAGGCATCGAAGCGCTGCGGCGTGACGCGGCCGGCCAAAAGCCCATCGATCATCACGGCCGGGCCACAGGCGCACTGGCCGAGGCAGTACACCGGCTCGAGCGTGAATTCGCGATCGGCGGTGGTTTCATGAAATCCGCAGCCCAGCGCGCGCTCGGCGTGCGCGGCAAGGGCCTCGCTGCCAACCGACTGGCACGCTTCCGCGCGGCAGACCTGGACCACGTGCCGGCCCGGCTTGCTATCGCGAAAGTGATGATAGAAGGTCACCACGCCATGCACCTCGGCGCGCGACAGGTTGAGCGCGCGCGCAATCTCGGGCAGGGCGTCGGCGGGCACGTAGCCCACCGTATCCTGGATCTCGTGGAGGATGGGCAGCAAGGCGCCCGGCATATCGCGGCGCGCGGCCACAATGCGGGCGACCGGGTCGCGCACGGCATTAGCGGCTGATTTGGCGGCTGAATCAGACATCGTGTCTCCTGGTGGCGCAGCACGGGCCGGCGCAAGCGCCAAAGCGCAACGCCAGCGGCAGACGGTGTGGCGCATTGGCTTGCGCGTCTTGCCAGGATTGGCTGCGGGGCGCGGCACACCGTGTTACGGCGGCCGCGTTATATGCTATTTTTTTCATATATCGGGGGCTCTGACTGGGCATTCCCCATCTCGGCTGGCCAGCTAAGCTGGCTTTTCCCGGGTGCTATGCCTCTTTGAGCGGACTATAGGCAGTTGGCTGCGTTCGAGCAATATGCTATTTTTCTCATATGATTCGTATCTCGATCCTGCCCCACCTCCAAATTCGCGACGATAGCGACGCCGCCAGCGCCCCACTCGACGTGTCACGCCTGGTGGCCTTGCTCGGGCATATCGAGCGCACAGGCAGCATCAGCCAGTCGGCGCAGGCCACCGGCCTGTCCTACCGCTACGCCTGGGGCATCCTGCGCGACGCGCAAACCCTGTTCGGCGGCGCGCTGATTGCCAAGACCCGCGGGCGCGGCAGCGCGCTCTCGCCGCTGGCGCAGCAACTGGTCTGGGCCAGCAAGCGCATTGCCGCGCGGCTCTCGCCCACGCTGGAAAGCCTGGCCTCGGAACTGGAAATCGAGCTGAAGAAGCTGGTCGACCAGCCGGGCCCCACGCTGCGTCTGCACGCCAGCCATGGCTTCGCGGTGGCGGCGCTGCATGACTTCCTGGATACGCACCAGGTGCGCCACGACCTGAAGTACTGCGGCAGCCTTGAGGCGGTTGCGGCACTTGCACAAGGTGCTTGCGATATTGCCGGCTTCCACGTGCCGATCGGCGAATTCGAGCGGGAAATGCTGGCGAGCTTTGCCACGTGGATTCGCCCCGAGACCCATTGCCTGATCCAGTTGGCGGTTCGCTCGCAGGGCATCTTCGTGCGCCCCGGCAATCCGAAGCAGGTCACCACGCTGGAGGATCTCTGCCGCGCCGATGTGCGCTTCGTCAACCGCCAGACCGGCTCCGGCACGCGGCTGCTGCTGGATCTGATGCTCAAGGCCCGCGGCATCGACAGCGGGCGCATCGAGGGTTACAGCAATGGCGAGTTCACCCATGCCGCAGTGGCCGCCTACATCGGCAGCGGCATGGCGGATGCGGGATTCGGCGTGGAAACCGCGGCGCGCCGCTTTGGGCTGGATTTCGTGCCGGTGCTCAAGGAACGGTATTTCTTTGTGATCGAGCGGGAGCGCCTGCAAAGCCCGGCGCTGGCCGGCGCCGTGGCGGCACTCAGGAGCGCCGGTTTCCGGCAGGTGGTGGACGCCCTGCCCGGCTATGACGGCAGCCTGACGGGCACGGTACTGACACTGGAAGAGGCGTTCCCGGACCGCGCGGGCCCGAGCGGCTGACTGAGCGGGATCCGGCCGGATCTAGCGCGCAGGCCCGCCGTCCGGCGCGGCCTCGATCTGCTCGACGCGGATGGCCGGCGCCCACGTGCCCGGCTGGTTTGCGCGCAGCACGGTGCCGGTCACGCCCACCGTCTTGCCGCGCAACGCCTCGGCCTCGCCTACGGGGAATTTCTCGAGCACCCATGCCTCGCCATCGGCGGTGACCAGCATCGGTTGCTGGAACAGGGCGCTGCCCTTGACCACCACCGTGCCCGTCAAGGCGATGGAGCGCCCGGCTGGCACTGCGTGCACGCATGCGGCCAGCACCACGGACAGGGCGGCAATCAGGGACAGGATTCGATGCATGAGGTTGGTTGGGTTGACAAGTCCGGGCGGCGAACATCGCCGCCCGGGAGCCGCCGCAAGGAGATCCGGCGGTCCTGCGCCTAGCGCGTTCAGTACACCACTACGGATAGCGTAGTGCCGGCAGGCACGCGCACGGTCTCGCTGAACGTGGCGCCGACATTGCTGCGAACCACCGGAAAACTACCATACGGCTGCAACGTGGAGGGCACGGCCACCGGCAGCTTGCGCGAGGCACGGAACAGGTCCGGATCGATCAGCGGGAGCGTAAAGCCGCCATCGACACGGGCCGGGTAGCCGTAGCGCGCCGGTGACGAGGCGGCTGGCATCAGCGAATTGCTGGTGACGGTCCAGCGCATCAGTTCCGGGGTGAAGCCGGAGTCCGGGCGCGCGGCCTTGATGGCCTGGTCGAGCACGGTCTTGGAATCCGCGCTGGAAGTGCGGCCCAGCAGGTCCTTGTAGAAGGCCAGTCCGAGCTGCCGGTCAAGGAAGCCGCCGAAGCTGCCCGACACCGAATAGCTCTCGCAGCTAGCGCCGAAGCCGGTGAAGTTCAGCATGTTGCAGTTGTAGTTGCCATTGCCGTAGCTCACGTAGTCCCTGAAGCGCACGTCGCGGATCGCGTTGTAGCTGGCGTCGATGGTGTTGCTGGCAAAGTCCTCCATCATCATCGCGGACATTTCTTCCAGCCAGCTGTCGAATGCGTACTGCTGGCCGGCCTTGACGCCGCGGCGGTAGAAGTTCTGCATATGCATCCCCTCGTGCGCCATGGTCATCTTCATCGACTTCAGGCCTTCGGCACCGCCCAGGTACAGGGTCTCGGAATCAAGATAGAGCGACAGCGACTCGTTGCTGCGCGAATCCGAGGTGGCCTTCAGGTTGTGCAGGCCCCAGAAATAGCCCACGGTACCAAATGGCTTGTTGTTGTTGTCGAAGTTGAGCACGACGATATCCACCGGCTGGCCGCTGCCGGCGATGAGGTTGTTGTAGCTGTGCGCGCCCCACAAGGGGCCGCCGACCGAGGTCAGCACGTCGTAGATGCCGCCGCCGCCGGCGAAGGCCGCGGCCAGCGTGTCGACGAGGGTGCCGGTGATCTTGCCGGGCACCGACTCGGTGGTCTCCACCCAGATGTTGACGGTGGTGGTGTCTCCCGTGGTCACTTGCTTGACCAGCGTGGCGGCGCGGCGCGTGCCGTCGGTGTGATACCAGCTCTTGGTATCGTTGACCACCGAAGCGAGCGGCGGTGGCGGCGCGATCTCCGAGAGGCTGGCCACGCGCTTGCCGCCGGCCAGTGCCGCCCAGCCGGCGCGATTGAACTCGGCGATGTCGCGCAGCGTTTGTTCGTCCTGCCCGGCGGAAACCGACTGGATCGAGAGGTTGCCCAGCACGGGCTCGATGACCGACAGGGACAGGCTGGCCGGCATGGCCTGCGCCGCGGCGCCGTTGGTGTAGAGCAGCGTCACGGCCTTGCCGTTCACGCCGCCGATGGCAACCGGCACGTCGACTGGCACGCCGTTGGTGTTGGAGGCGGACCAGACGCCGACGCCGGAACCCGAGTAATTGCTCGCGTCCACGGCGCTGCAGCCGCTGCAAGCGGGCGCCAACGTGGGTGGCACCGCTGGTACGGGCGCGTTGACGACTGGCACCTGGTTGGCAGCGGGCGCATCGCCGCCACCGCCACCACAGGCGGCGACAGACATGGCGGCCAGCAGGGCGGCCAGCAGGCCTGTGTGTTGGCGCAAGAGAGGACCCCTCATGTTCTAAAGCTCCGATTCTTGTTTTATGGATGCCGGCCTGGGCGGACGAGGCCCAAGCCACACAAATAACGGCATCCGGAACAAGAGCTTTAACGCGGGAGAAAATTGTCGGCGGGCGCCAGAACCGGCGCGCACGCCAACGGATTCAGGCCTTGGCGGCGCCGCGCCAGCGCCGGTACATCGCCATCAGGGGCGTGGCCGACGAGCCATGCAGCACCACCGATAGCACCACCACGCAGAGCGTGGCGTCGGCCAGCATGGCCCCATGGCGGAAATCCGCGCCATGCGCAAGGGCATAGGCCAGGTAGTAGACCGAGCCGATGCCGCGCACGCCGAACCAGGCCATGAGCCGGCGCTGCGCCGGCTGCAGCGCAACGCCGATGGTCGAGATCGCCACGGCCAGCGGACGCACGACCAGGATCAGCGCCAGCCCCAGGCCGAGGTACTCCCAGTGCAGCATCCGCACGGACAGCAGCGCGCCCACCGCCACCATCACGCTAAGCTCGGCGAGCCGCTCCAGGTCCAGCGAGAACTCGCTGACGGTATGGGCCAGGTAGGCGGCAGCCTTGTCGTGCTGCACGGCCGTGCTCTCCTGCTCCGAGAACACCGTCGCGCCCAGCACTTCGTCGGGCTCGATGTCCTGGTTCTCCTCGTGCTCGACGTGGCGCATGGCCATGCCGGCGGCAAACACCGCCAGGAAGCCGTAGCTGTGCACGGCCAGCGCGGCGCCGTAAGCCACCCCGATCAGGCCGACGGCGAAGAAGCTCTCCATGCCGACCGCGCCACGCCGGCGCTTGCGCAGGCCCAGCACCGCGCGGCTGCACAGCCAGCCCATGCTCCAGCCCAGCGCCAGGCCGGCCAGGGAAGCCCACAGCAGGTCGACCCATAGCCAGCGCTGCCAGGCAATGGGATCCTGCCCGCCCATCAGGCCAAGCGCGAGGATGACGAAGGGAAACGCGGCGCCGTCGTTGAGCCCGCCCTCCCCGGTCAGGCTAAAGCGCATCCGGTCGCGGTCCTGCGTATCCTCGACCTGCACGTCGGAGGCCAGCACCGGATCGGTGGGCGCCAGGATGGCCGCGAGCAGCAGGGCCACGCCCGCCGGCAAGCCCATGATCCAGAAACCGATCGCGAACAGCATGGCGATGGTCAGCAGCATGCCCACCGTGGCCAGCCGCAGCGCAATGCGCCAGAGGCGATCGCGCGGATGCACACGCAGCCGCAGCCCCACCGCGAACAGCGATACCAGCAGGGCGATCTCGGTCACGATCTCCAGCGCGGCCGCATGATCGCGATCCGTCACGTCGCCCCGGATCAGGCCAAGCCCCCATGGCCCGAGCCCGATGCCGAACAGCAGGTAGAGCGCCGACGCCGACAGCGGCAGCCGCTTTACCTGCGAACTGATCAAGCCCATGGTGATGAGCAGCGCGCCGATGACCCATGCCCAGGTGCCGAACAAGGAGTACCTCCTGTAGCGAGCCTTCACTGAGAGTAGTCGAAGCCAGGCAGGGTGCGCACCGGTGCGAGGCTTGCGTGGCACTCAACTTGCTGCGCATCCGCCGGATGCCCGGCGGCCAGGCCTTGCCTCCCGGCCCGCCGCGCACCACGGCAAGCACTGCGCGCAACTATGCAAGAATGGCTGGCGGCAGTTGAAAAAATTACCGACGAGGAAGCCTTGCCAAGGTTCAGACCGCGCCTTCTTTCACTCCTCCTGGCGCTGCCGCTGGTCGGCCTTGGCGCCTGCTCCACGTCGGACGTGCTCAATGGCTTAACCCAAAGCAAAGCCTATGCCCTGAGCGCCAGCGTGCCCTACGGCGACGGCGCGCGCGCCAGGCTCGACATCTACGCGCCACGCCAGCCTGCGTGTCCAGGCAAGGCGCCGGTCGTGGTGTTCTTTTACGGGGGCACCTGGAACAGCGGCGAAAAGGCCGACTACGCCTTCGTCGCGGCAGCGCTGGCTGCGCGCGGCATCCTGACCGTGATCCCGGACTACCGCCTCTATCCCGAAGTCAGCTATCCGGATTTCCTGGTGGACAACGCGCGCGCGGTCGCGTGGACGCGGCGCGAGATCGCCAGTTACGGCGGCGACCCGCAGCGGCTGTTCCTGATGGGGCACAGCGCGGGCGGCTACAACGCCGCCATGCTCGCGCTCGATGCGCGCTGGCTCGGCCGCTTCGACATGAGCCCCACCCTGCTGCGCGGCTGGATCGGGCTGGCCGGGGTCTACGATTTCCTGCCGATCGAGAACCGCCAGGCGCAGCCGGTGTTCCATCATCCGGACTATCCACCCGGCTCGCAGCCGATCGACTACGCCGATGCACGCTCACCCGCAGCCTTCATCGGCGTGGACGACGGCGACCGCCTGGTCAACCCGCAGCGCAATTCCGCACAAATGGCCAGGCGGCTGGAACAAGGCGGCGTGCCGGTGCAGTACCGCAGCTATGCGCGCCTGTCCCACACGCTGCTGATCGGCGTGTTCGCCGACCCGCTGCACTGGCTGGCGCCGGTGCGCGACGACGTGGCCGACTTCATCCTGCGGCGCGCCGATTGCGGGAGCGCGGCATGAGCGTGGAGTCGCCCTGCGTCAAGATCTGCAAGTTCGACGACGCCACCGGCTACTTCAAGGGCTGCCTGCGCACGCGCAAGGAATGCAAGCAGTGGAAGGAACTGAAGAACAAGAAATGCAGGAAGATCATCGAGGCACGGCCGCAGCGGGAGGCGGAGCTGCGGCACGTGAAGAAGAAGGACTGAGGGAAGGACCAGACGGGACGGCAGGGCCGCGGCCCTGCCGGATGGATCGATAGCTCAGTAGATTTCCGGCACGATCATGTTGTCCGGCACCGGCTGGCGCGCGTAGTCGTCGTGCCGCTCGCGCTGCGGCAGCACCACGGCCGGCTGCACGCGCTCTTCATAAGGCATCTGCTGCAGCAGGTGATGGATGCAATTGAGGCGCGCCTTCTTCTTGTCGACCGCCTGCACCACCCACCACGGCGCCTCGTCGATATGCGTGCGCTCCAGCATGATTTCCTTGGCGCGGGTGTAGTCCTCCCAGCGCCGGCGGGATTCGAGATCCATCGGGCTGAGCTTCCACTGCTTGAGCGGATCGTGGATGCGGCTGAGGAAGCGCAGGTGCTGCTCTTCGTCGGAGATCGAGAACCAGTACTTGATCACCTGGATGCCGGAGCGCACCAGCATGCGTTCGAACTCCGGCACCGAGCGGAAGAACTCCTCGTACTGGTCGTCGGTGCAAAAACCCATCACGCGCTCCACGCCGGCGCGGTTGTACCAGCTGCGGTCGAACAGCACGATCTCGCCCGCCGCCGGCAGGTGCGAGACATAGCGCTGGAAATACCACTGGGTGCGCTCGCGGTCGTTGGGCGCCGGCAGCGCTGCCACCCGGGCCACGCGCGGATTGAGCCGCTGGGTGATGCGCTTGATCACGCCGCCCTTGCCGGCCGCGTCGCGCCCTTCAAACAGGATCACGACCTTGTGGCCGGTTTCCACCACCCAGCTTTGCAGCTTGACCAGCTCGCCCTGCAGGCGGAACAGCTCACGGAAGTACAGGCGCCGCGCGGCCCGCTCATCGTCGTCCAGGCCGCCTCCGGCGTCGCCGAACAGCGTATCGACATGGTGGTCTTCCAGCTCCAGCTCGAGTTCTTCGTCATAGTGATCGGCCACCTCGCGGTGGATACGCCGAATCAGCTCGTTCTCGTCTGGTCTCATCGCTAACTCCTGTTCGCAACAACGTGGTCACTGGCAGGCTAACCGCGAGATGTGACGTCCCCGTGAATCGTCGCCAGCGCGCTCAGTAATCTCCCTGCTTGCGGAAGGCCCAGCGCCCCGCCAGCACGGTGAAGCTGGCCACCAGCACCACCAGCACCCAGAAACCGTGTGGATGGTCCGCCAGCGGAATCCCGCCCACATTCATGCCGAAGAAGCCGGCGACGATGTTGATCGGCAGCGCCAGCACGGTGACCAGCGTCAGCGTGAACAGCGTGCGGTTGGTCTGCTCGTTGAGCTTGGCCGCGATTTCTTCCTGCAGCAGCTTGATGCGCTCGACCAGCGCCGCCAGGTCGCTCAGCACCAGCGAGAACTCCTCGGTGGATGAGCGCAGGTCGTGGATGTCCTGCTCCTGCAGCCACGCAGGTGGCCGGTTGAGCAGGCGGAACAGCGCGCCAGGCTCGGGCGCGAGCAGCCGCTGCAAGCGCACCAGGCCACGGCGCATGGAGCCGAGCTCCGCGCGGTTGCCATGCAGGCGCTGCGAAAGCAGGCGATCCTCTACCTGGTCCACGGTGCCGCTGGTTTCGCGCACGATGCGCACCAGCACCTCGGCCTGGTCGCGCAGCAAATGCACCAGCAGCGCCAGCGGCGTGTGGAACAGCTCGCCCTGGCGCACCGAGGCGCGCAGCTGGTCGACCGAGCGCAACGGCTTCATGCGCGCCGTCACCAGGATGCGGCGGTCGGCACAGGCCCACAGCGTGGAAATATCGGTGGTGCTCACGCCGAAGTTGTAGATCACGTCGTTGACCACGGCAAGCAGCGCCGTGTCGAGCCGCTCGATGCGCGTGGAGCGCGAGCCCTCGCGCAGCGCCTCGAAGAATCCCTCGGGCAGGTCGAGCTGGCCCTTGAGCCAGCGCTCGCAGGCGCTATGCGACAAATTGAAGTGCAGCCAGAGAAACTCGTCGCCCGGCGGGGGCTGCCCGAGCCACGCGGCCGCGGCGGCGGAATCGATGGGCTGGCCCGGCTCGCCGGGCAAGAAGCGAAAGCCGCTGACCAGGCCAACCGGATCGGAGCCGTAGCTGGCTTCGACGATACCCGCATGCATGTGGTGCCTCTTCAAAAACGCGAATTCGCGGAGATGGGACATTAGCATGAGGGGATGACGCGCTGCACCCGGCCACGGGCACAAGGTGGTTTAGGGTATCTCTTGCCAGCGCCCGCCGTCTCCCCCGTCCCCTCTCCCACAAGTGGGAGAGGGGAGCAAACCGGCGGGAATAGAGAACCATTCGGTGTAGCCGTGATTTCCGCCGCCCAGGCGGAAATCACCCACGCGCGATGCGAAGCGAGCCGTCAGGGTTTTCATCTCCCGTTATGGGGCGCCTCGTCGGCAGGCAAAAAGAGCGGAAAAGAGGGGGCCATGTCTGAGCATCGCCTTAAGGCGATGTGAGTTTGGCCCCCGGCCGCTCTTTTTGCCTGACGACGAGGAGTCTTTCGCCCCATCCGGGTCGCCTTCTTTGCCTACTTTCTTGGCGAGACAAGAAAGTAGGTCGCCTCCCCGCAGGGGAGGTGAAACTGCAGTTGACTTTAAGCTTTTGACAACCTACCCCACCCAATCCCCTCACCCAAACTTCCGCCGGGCATCCAGCGCCAGGCCGGAACCGATGCCGCCAAACAGATCGCCCTCGATCCGCTGCGCCCCCGGGATCAGCTCGGACAACCGCTCGCGCAGCAAAGGCACGCTGCTCGAGCCGCCGGTAAACAACACCGTGTCTATTGCATCCGCCTGCACGCCCGCATCGCGCAGCAACGCCTGCACGGTCACCTCGGTCTTGCCAACCAGCTTGCCGATGGACTGGTCAAAGTCAGCGCGGCTGATCGCCATGGTCTCGCCCGGCGCGATGCGCCCGAGGTCGAGCTGCGTCTGCGGCTCGCCCGACAAGGCGATCTTGGCGGCTTCCACCTGGATCGCCAGCCAGTGGCCGGCGCGCTGCTTGATCAGGCTGATCAGCCGGTCCAGTTTTACCTTGTCGGCGGCATCGCGATAGTTGTCCATCACGTGCGACCACGCCTTGCGGGTGTAGACCAGGTTGATGGTGTGCCAGCTCGCCAGGTCGAAGTACTGGCCCGAAGGCATCGCCTTGCCGTTGCGCAGCTCGCTGCCCAGGCCCAGGAACGGCATCACGCTCGCCAGGCTCAGGCTCTTGTCGAAGTCCGTGCCGCCGATGTGCACGCCGCCATTGGCCAGGATGTCGCCACGCCGGTCGACCTTGCCGGCCCGCTCGGGCGACAGGCGCACCAGCGAGAAGTCGGAGGTGCCACCGCCGATGTCGGCCACCAGCACCAGCTCCTCGCGCGAGATCGTGGCTTCGTAGTCGAAGGCCGCGGCGATCGGCTCGTACTGGAACTCGATGTCCTTGAAGCCGGCATCCGCGGCGATCTCGCGCAGCGTCTGCTCGGCGAGCTGGTCGGCCTTGGGGTCTTCGTCGATGAAGAACACCGGGCGGCCCAGCACGACCTTGTCGAAGCTTGCGCCGGCCGCGGTCTCGGCGCGCTGCTTGAGCTCGCCGATGAAGTGCGATAGCAGCTTGCGAAACGGCATGGCCTGGCCCATGACCTCGGTGCTGTCCTCCATCATCGAGGTGCCAAGCAGGCTCTTGAGCGAGCGCATCAACCGGCCCTCATAGCCCGCCAGGTAGTCGCCAAGCGCGGCGCGGCCATAGCTGACCAGCGGATCCTCGGAATGAAAGAAGATCACGGAGGGCAGCGTGAGCTTGCCATCTTCCAGCGGCAACAGCGTGGGTTGTCCCGGCCGGCACCAGCCCACCGTGGAATTGGACGTGCCGAAATCGAGGCCGCAAGCGTTTGACATCATGTTTCTGGTTTCTTCCCTACTGCATGGTTAAGTCCGGGCCGGGATGGCTGGGCTGGCTGGCCTGGCTTTTCCCCGCGCCGGACGTTGCGGCCAGCATGATAGCAAGCCCGGCAGGCGCCCCGAGCCACAGGAGTGCTCAAACAGGCGCATTCAGCAGCGCGAGGATTTGCTGGTGCAGCCGCGGGTCACCACAGGCAACGACTGTGCCACCCTGCTGCGCATCGCCGCCGGTCCAGCTGGTCATGA
This sequence comes from Cupriavidus sp. CuC1, assembly GCF_044627735.1. Classification (NCBI taxonomy): domain Bacteria; kingdom Pseudomonadati; phylum Pseudomonadota; class Betaproteobacteria; order Burkholderiales; family Burkholderiaceae; genus Cupriavidus; species Cupriavidus sp. CuC1. The sequence continues at coordinate 16,663 of NZ_JBIUHC010000098.1, forward strand.
CGCCGCCGGCGCCTTGCACGATGGGAATCAGCGCCTGCACGTCGTATGCCTTCAGGCCAGCCTCGACCACGGCATCTACATGGCCTGCGGCGACCATGCAGTAGGCGTAGCAATCACCGCCATAGCGCTGCATGCGAGCGGCGTCCGCCACGCGGCGGAAGGCGGCGAACTGCGCCGCGTCCTCGAACATCTCCGGCGTGGTGCACATCAGCTTGGCCTGCGCCAGGTCGGCGCACGGCCGCGTGCGCAGGGGCTGGCCGTTGAGCCATGCCTGGCTGCCATCGCCGCTGAACCGCTCGCGCGTGAACGGCTGGTCCATGATGCCGATCACCGGACGCTGGCCGTCATTGAGCGCGATCAGCGTGCCCCAGAGCGGCAGCCCCGTAATAAAGGCACGGGTGCCGTCGATGGGGTCGAGCACCCAGGTCAGCGGCGAGCTGCCGGCCACGCGGTCTTCTTCCTCGCCCAGGATGCCGTGCTCCGGGTATTTCGCCAGGATCAGGTCGCGCATGGCGCGCTCGGCGGCCTTGTCGGCCGCGGTGACCGGGTCGAAGCGCCGGCCGCCCTTGTCCTCTACCGCCGGGGCGCTGCGAAAGTACGGCAGGCTGGCGTTGCCGGCCGCCTGCGCCAGGCCTGCGGCGAAGTCCATGTATTCGGTGAGCTGCTCGGCGGTCAGTGGCATGCGGAGTTCCTGGGGTCCGTGGATGGTGTCGGGGCGATGGCGGTTTGCGGTTCCAGGCGGGCCGGGCTGCAGGCTCCTGCGCGGTGGAACAGCGCTGGCCGCGCAGCCCGCCAGCATTGTAGCGGGCCGTGGGAAGCGGGTATCGATTGCCTTTGGCGTCTCGCGGGCGGAGTGCTAATGTCAAGGGTGCGGGTAGCCGTCCATGCGTCGCCCAACAGTCCGTACCTTCTTTCGCCGAGCTCGCCGAGTGACGCCGGGGATACCCGTTGCCGACGTGCCCGCGTGCCACAAAAAATTTCCGTCCCGCGTGTAAGTTCGTGCCACCACCGTCGACAAAGGCACATAAACCGTTGCAGCCGCACCTTCGGGCGCCACGGGACATTGGAGAACGACGGTGGACACAGCCTCCCAGCTATCGCGGCCCGCGCACGGCCGCCGCGGACATTCGTCCGCCACCATCCAGCCTGCGTGGGTGCGCATCACCCATTGGATTAACGCCATCGCCGTCATCATCATGGTGATGAGCGGCTGGCGCATCTATAACGCGTCGCCGCTGTTCGGGCTGCATTTCCCCAAGGGCATCACGCTCGGCGGATGGCTGGGTGGCGCGCTGCAGTGGCACTTCGCCGCCATGTGGCTGCTGGTCGCCAACGGGCTGTTCTACCTGTTGATGAACGCCATCACCGGACGGTTCCGCCGCCGCTTCCTGCCGCTGTCGGTGCCCGCCGCGCTGCGCGATATCGCCGCGGCGCTGCGCGGCCGGCTGGCACACCCGGACCTGGCCGAATACAACGCGGCCCAGAAAGCCATGTATCTGGGCGTGGTGGTGGTCATCGTGCTCACGGTGGTGTCCGGCCTGGCGATCTGGAAGTCGGTGCAGTTCCCGCTGCTGCGCGACCTGATGGGCGGCTACGACGCGGCGCGCTGGGTCCATTTCGTGTGCATGAGCGCCATCGTGCTGTTCACCGTCGTGCATGTGGCCATGGTGGCGCTGGTACCGCGCACCTTGCTGATCATGCTGCGCGGCCGCTGAACGCCTGCCCGCCCCGAACCCAGAGAAGCCAGAGAGGCCAGGAACCCGCCTCGCGGAGAATCGCCATGAACAAACGCAAACCCATCGTCACGCTAGACCGTCGCCTGATCCTGCGCGATGCCGTGCGCGAACTCGATATGCCCTCGCGCCGCCTGTTCGCCAAGCGCGTCGTCACGCTGGGCGGGCTGTCGATGCTGACGGGCTGCAGCCTGACCGACGATGCCTCGGTGGAACGCTTCCTTACCGCGGTATCGCGCTTCAACGATCGCGTGCAAGGCTGGCTGTTCGACCCCAGCCGGCTCGCGCCTACCTATGACGAATCCCGCATGACAAGGCCGTTCCCGTTCAATGCCTTCTACGGCGAAGACGAGGTGCCCGAGGTCGACGCCAAGGATTTCCGCCTGGAAGTGGGCGGCCTGGTGGCACGCAAGGCATCCTGGACGCTCGACGAGCTCTACGCGCTGCCGCAGACCTCGCAGGTCACGCGCCATATCTGCGTGGAAGGCTGGAGCGCCATCGGCAAGTGGGGCGGCACGCCCTTCTCCGAGTTCCTGCATCGCGTGGGTGCCGACACCAGCGCGAAGTATGTGGGCTTTCGCTGCGCCGACGACTACTTCACCAGCATCGACATGCCCACCGCGCTGCACCCGCAGACGCTGCTGACCTTTACCTACGACGGGGAAACGCTGCCGCCCAAGTACGGCTTTCCCATGAAGCTGCGCATGCCGACCAAGCTTGGCTACAAGAACCCCAAGCACATCATGGCGCTGTACGTCACCAACACGTATCCCGGCGGTTACTGGGAAGACCAGGGATACAACTGGTTCGGCGGATCCTGATCCGCTTGAAATTGGCCGGCATGGTGCCGGCTTGCACACTGACCACCCCAAGGAGATCTTCATGAACAAACTTTTCGCAGCCACACTGCTCTCGACCACGATGCTGTTCGCCGGTCATGCCTTTGCCCAGGACGCCATGAAGAAGGATGCCATGAGCAATGACAGCAGCATGGCCAAGGACACCATGAGCAAGGACTCGATGAGCAAGGACAAGATGAGCAAGAGCCACGACAAGATGGGCAAGGACAAAATGGGCAAGGACAGCATGAGCAAGGACGCCATGAGCAAGGACACGATGGGCAAGGACGCCATGGGCAAGGATACGAAGCAGTGAGCATTGCGCCCGTTCGCCTGCCAGGCTAGCGGCAGGCCATGTGAAAACGCCCCGGTTTTCGCCGGGGCGTTGGCTTTTCAGGCGCGAGGAATCTCCGGCGTCACTCAAACGTATCGGGACATACCCGCAGCTGCCGTCGCTGAAAGGCGGATGAAAGCACCCGCGCCTACTGTGCTGGGTAAGCCATTGGGGTGCGCCTAAGCGCGCGCGCCTGCTGTCGATGACGATCTGTGGCGGAAACCAGCGTGGCATCGCGCCGCGCCAGCTTCCTCCGATTCGCGCGCAATTCCGTAAAAAATACCGCGCGTAGCCTGGTCCGCCGTACCTGCCTTCCGGCAGTTGCGCGGCCCGGGTTTCACTGCAGGCGAGGGAGACAGCCTCATGGAACTATTCGAACACCTGGCCCTTGGGTTCTCCACGGCGCTGACACTGCAGAACGTTGGATACTGCTTTCTCGGCTGCGTGCTGGGAACGCTGATCGGCGTGCTGCCCGGCATCGGGCCGCTGGCGACCATCGCCATGCTGCTGCCGGTGACCTACACGCTGCCGCCGGTGGCCGCGCTGATCATGCTGGCCGGCATTTACTACGGCGCCCAGTACGGTGGCTCCACCACCGCCATCCTGGTCAACCTGCCGGGTGAATCGTCGTCGGTGGTGACCACCATCGATGGCTACCAGATGGCGCGGCGAGGGCGAGCGGGGGTGGCGCTGGCCACCGCCGGCCTGGGCTCCTTCTTTGCCGGCTGCGTGGCAACCCTGATCCTGGCCGCGTTTGCCACGCCGCTGTCGGAACTGGCATTCAAGTTTGGGCCCGCCGAATATTTCTCGCTGATGTGCCTGGGCCTGATCGGCGCCGTGGTGCTGGCTTCGGGCTCGCTGCCCAAGGCGGTTGCCATGATCGTGCTGGGCCTGCTGCTGGGCCTGGTCGGCACCGACGTGAACTCGGGCGCCGCGCGCTTCTCCTTCGATGTGCCGGAACTGACCGACGGCGTCGACTTCGTCGCACTGGCCATGGGCATGTTCGGCTTTGCCGAGATCATCGCCAACCTCGAGCAAAAGGAAAACCGCGAGACCTTCACCGATCACGTTACCAACCTGTGGCCCTCCAAGGCTGACTTCAAGCGCATGGCGCCAGCGGTGCTGCGCGGTACCGCGCTCGGCTCCATCCTCGGTATCCTGCCCGGCGGCGGTGCGGCGCTCGCGTCCTTCGCGGCCTACTCGCTGGAGAAGAAGACCTCCAAGTACTCGCATGAATTCGGCAAGGGCGCCATCGAGGGCGTGGCAGGCCCGGAATCGGCCAACAACGCCGCGGCGCAGACCTCCTTCATCCCGCTGCTGACGCTGGGCATTCCGCCCAATGCCGTGATGGCGCTGATGGTGGGCGCGATGACCATCCACAACATCCAGCCGGGCCCGCAGGTCATGACCAGCAACCCCGCGCTGTTCTGGGGCCTGATCGCCTCGATGTGGATCGGCAACCTGATGCTGATCATCCTGAACCTGCCGCTGATCGGGATCTGGGTCAAGCTGCTGCAGGTGCCCTACCGCTTCCTGTACCCGGCCATCCTGGTGTTCTGCTGCATCGGCGTGTTCTCGGTCAACAACCAGACCTTCGACGTCTTTACCGCGGCTGGCTTCGGTGTGATCGGCTACCTGTTCATCAAGCTCAAGTGCGAGCCGGCGCCGCTGCTGCTGGGCTTTGTGCTGGGGCCAATGATGGAAGAGAACTTCCGCCGCGCGCTCTTGCTGTCGCGGGGGACGTTCACCGTATTCCTGACCCGTCCGCTGTCGCTCGGCCTGCTGATTGCTGCGGCGCTGCTGGTCTGCATCGTTGCCCTGCCGTCGATCAAAGCCAAGCGCGAGGAAGCGTTCCAGGAGGAATGACACTGGCATGGCAACGCCGCCGCAGGCGAGCGCCTCATCGGTAACAGCGTTAGGGAATGGGCAGGCATCAGCCTACACTGGGAGAGTGCCGGTCCGGCACGGACGGACATCGATGGGGGTATTGAATGCATTACAGTCCCAGGCAGCCTGGTCAGCAAAAAGCGCCGACCACACCCTGGAAGACACACTTCCAGCAACCCGGCGAGAAACGCCATACCTCCCAGCCCGGCCAGTTCGACCCGCGAGCCGAGCAGCCCGCCGACAAGAAATAGCGTGAAAAAGAGCGTGACAAAGCCCGTGCCGCAATGGCCACGGGTTTTTTACATCATGGCGGGTGGTTTGCTTGCTAGGCCACGCTGCGCGCCTCCGCGCGGTCGTGGCCGGCCCAGGTCAGGCGCCACCCGGAGGTTGCGGTCTTGGCGACCAGGCCCGAATCCTGAAGCAGAAGTAAATGGTGGCTGAGCTTGGATGCATCGGCATTGCCCAGCGCCTTGGCGAGCTGGAGATCCGTCATCATCGCCTGGCTGTCGGCGCGCAGTGCCGTCAGCACGCGGTCCGCGAAGGACATGTCACGCCTCATCTTGCACTCCCGGTGTCTCGAACGCCCCGGCGGCAGCTTGTCACTGCCACCGCATCGGGTGAACGTCAAGGGCTGAACGGGCGCGCGCCGGTAGCGGCGGCACCCCGGGCTTCTTGCTGCAAAGCAAGATGGCACGGTCCAGCCTGACGTTCCGTCTCAGTTGCGCTTCAGTTGCGCATCAGTTGCGCTTTATTCGTGTCTTGATTACTTCTTCTTGCCTGCAGTGCCATCATTGCCGACGCGCGACTGGACCGCACCAAACGGTGCTGCAGGCGCAACCGGCTTCTTGGGTTGCTTGGGCTTCTTGGTTTCGCGATTGCCGCGTAATTGACCTTTGGCCATGGTGTGTCTCCACAAGTGGGTTACTGCATTGCGTGCCAGGCGGCAGATCCAGCATACCCGCTTACTCCCGCGTTCAGGGAAATATCGCGCGCGAGGCGCCTGCGCCTTGCCGAAGCGGAAAAACGCCATCGGCCGCCGGGTTATAGCCACCTGCCCTTGCGCCGCCAAGTAAATCGGACGCCACCAGGCAAACAGCGTATGCTCGATGAAGAAAGGAGATCAACATGTCTCAAAATCATGCGATCTACAAGGGGTTCAAGGTTTCGGCCAATGTACGCCGCTCGTTCGACGAAAGCCCCAATGCCGAACTCGCACGGGCGAGCTTTCTCGCCACCGTGACCATCACGCAGGTCAGCGGCGACAGCGGCTCGCTCAGGCTGGTGCCACCCTTGCTCGAGCATGTCGCGCACACGCCGCACGATGCCATCGACCTGGCCGTGTCCTATGCCCGGACCGTCATCGACGACATGTCCACCTTCGTCAAGCGCAAGTAGTCCCGCCCCCTCGATTCGCCCGGAATTGCAGTCCATCGCGCGGCCGCCCTGACCGGCCTGGCCGCAGCCACGCCCAGCAAGACTTCCCCACGAAAAAACAGGAGACGACCATGGACCGACAAATCAAGAACAAGGCAGAACTGCGCGCAATGATTCGCGCCGAGCAGCAGAAGTTCGCGGAATGCAGCGGCGCCTGTTTTGGCGACATTTGCTGGCATGCGCCGGACGCAGGCGGCTGCAACTGGAATCTGTCCACCATGGAAGGCGGCGACAGCGCGGCCTGCATCGAGAAGATCCGACCGTTCACGGTCTCGATGCAGGCTCAGTACAACATTCCCGACGAGGGCAAGTAAGGCGGACAGGCGCCCGGTGCCACTTGGCTAGTGCCCCAGGCGCTCGATCCGGGCCTTGGCGTTCTCCAGGGCATCCTTCATGGCCAGCTCGCGCGAGCTGAACGCGTTGCCCTGGTTTTCAAAACGGCCGTGCGTATCCAGTGTATAGACCCAGTTCCATTGGCCGAAGGTGCGCTGCGTCAGCTCGAAGTTGACGTAGTGGCCCTGATAGAAAAAACTCTCCGGCATCGATCACCTCGCTCAGTTGCGGCCTGCCCGGCATCGGGCACCGGCCTTTCGCGGGATACGACAGGTAGCGCCGCGCCACACCTGCGCCACGAGGGGCGCCTATGCGCAACGCTATGTCTATCGTACGCCCAAATCCGCGGGCGAGCGCCGATTGACGGAAAATGGTATCATTGGCAGTCTTGGCCGTTCGCCGACTTCCTTCTCGTCGGCCCAAACGTGCCGGCTGCCAGACATCATCAAAAAATATCAACGGCGGCCTGTCGGGCGTACACCCGATTCGTTCAGGGCGACAACCGCCCATCACCCTCCCGACCCGGCGGCATGTCCGCTCCGCAACCTGTGCGCATGTACCTGGCGCATCAGCCTGCGCAAGCACGGTCCACTCATCACCAGCTACCTTTCTCGCGCAAACGCGCGGGACCTGACGTTGCTGGGCAACTCAAACACGGCGACCGATCGCCAGAAGAGAGCACGCGGCGCACCACGAGATGCGCTCAACGTTGCCTCAGATCGTCCGCCCGCATAAGGGCAACACCTTGAATCAAAGCATCATTCGCACCAATAGCACCAATAGCACCGCTCGCACCAATAGCACCGCTCGCACCAATAGCACCGCTCGCACCACTCGCGTCAATCCGTACACCGTGTCGGTGTACCCAATACAACAAGAGCCAGGCGTGTGGTTTGCGACCTACCTGATCGCCGAATACAAGAACGGCTCCGAATGCATCGTCGCCAACGTCTCGATGCGCCATGCCACGCATGGCACCGAAGCCCTGGCTAAACAGGCCGCCCGACGCGCGGCCGAGAGCGTCGCTGCCGATATGCGCCTGCAATAAGCCGGCCACACGAAAAGCAACCCGCATGCGTCTCAACCTACTGTGCAGCAGGTCTTGCTGCAAAAGGATCATCCTTGGCTAAAGAAGAACTAGTGGAATTTGGTGGACAAGTATCGGAAGTACTGCCGGACAACCGTTTTCGCGTCATCCTGGAAAATGGTTTCCAGGTGTGGGCCTATTCGTCAGGCCGCCTGAAGAAGAACCGCATTCGTATCCTGGCCGGCGATCGCGTCACGCTGGAAATGTCGCCCTACGACCTGACCAAGGGCCGGATCAACTACCGCCACAAGTATTGATACTGGCTGGGCGATACGCTGCCGCGCCGTCAAGCTGTTGACCCGCGGCCCCTCCCACCCTCTAACGAAAGGAAGAATCATGTCGATCAGCGAAGAATGGGAAGAGATGCACCTGACGCCAGGCGGCTGGGTAGGCGGAAGCTATCGCCACGTGCCGGGACCGGAAGTCACGGTGGAGCGCCCCGCGGATGAAGTGCTTACCGTGCGCAGGCATGTAACCGCAACCTATTGCGGCCCGTCGCGCGCCACGGAAGACAGGACGCCGCAAACCGAAGACATGGCATTGATCGAATCGCTGCTGGCCCGCTTCGGCAGCCCGGCATTCGGCGTCTAGTCCGGACCAGCACTACCCTCCCGGGCGCTCTGCGCGCCCGTGCCAGCGCCAGGAAAAGCGCTGGCTCAGCCAGGAAACCGCATGCGCGGCATGCTGGCGCCAACGCGAGAGCCAACCGGGCGCAACTCGCCCTCGAAAGGCTGCGCCCCCAGGTCCAGCACGTAGTCCCCTTCGCCGGCCTTGTCATAGAGATTGTCACGAATCGCCTGCCCGATCGCGAGCCGGCACAACGCCTCGAAGCTGTCGACCATTTCGCCCGTCAAGGCCGCCTCCTTGGCCTGAACCCCGAATGAACGCCTGCCGTCACCGACGAAACTGGTGAAGCGCACGCCCGTCGGATGGCTGGAGTCGAGAAAGCTGACGGCTACGTGGTAGGCGATGCCCTTGCCTTGCCCCGGTAGCGTGCAGAGGAAGTTGGATGGTGTGGCAACCTTGTTCATGACGTATGCGCTCGCGGGCCGGCGCAACTGCGCACGGCAGGTTTTGACAGGTAGACCGGCAGGGCGGGCATTGCACGGCGCGGTCCCGTTTCCTCTTGCTTCCCGTTGCCTGGCAACTGCCAGGCCGGCCCTACGATACCAGCCGGCACCGCAAGCATAACGGCAAGCGCGGGCAACGCCACGCTCCTGCGCCAGATTCTGCCGGCGCAGCGTTACAGCGTAGCCACAGATTCCCCGGGAATCAGCCCGTTAATGATATCTTCACCGAACTTCACCGCCCCCCGGCGCGCCGTGCCGATATTCTCCCACGGTGTGCTTTCCAGGCGGAACACGCGAGTGCGCTCGCTGCCGGGCCGATGGCCCTCACGGCAGATCACCACGGATGCATTGAAGCTGCGATCCGGCTTGGTCCTCGGCCAGGATTGCGCGGGCTGGATCTTGTACACCAGCGGATAAAGGTCGAATCCCTTGTAGCTGGCGGAAGGCGTTGTGTTCATGTAGTGCTCCAGGCGGCTGGTGCCGCAGCTAGCCTTGTGCCGGTTCGCTTGCAATGGCCAATGCCGAGGCCCAATGCGCCAGCACGCGGGCAAGCTAGGGAGCCATCAGGCGATCGACGACGATCACGATCGCGTTCCCTGGATTGTCCTGCTTGCAATGGACGCCAAGGCGTGCGCGCAGATACCGGTCAAGGCTGCGTTGTAGTTGATATAAGGCGCTTTGGTCCGCGTTGCTTAACTGCTCCGCGACGTCCTGCGCCATCTCGATTTCAAGCGTCCTGGCTGACCAGGTAAGGCTCCTGGCATCAGGGATCTGCCAGTTCGCAGTCACCACGCGTTGCCCTGTCGGCCAGATCCTGACATCCTGCCCGGTAATCTCGTCAAGGACCGGCTTCACGAAGGCAACGAGATCTAGCATGACGCCGCACCGGCGAACGACCGGCGCGCCGTCGGTCCGATGGACGAGCAGGACATCCCGGGGATCTCGTCAACTGGCGACGATGTAGCGGTGGCTGGCAGCTTGGCCAAGCCATGGACAGGCGAGGACATGACAGGCGCGCCTGCGTCATCCTCGTGCAACGACGGACATTGCCGCATATCGCTTCAGGCGTCAGAGCGATACGACAGATTGCCCGGGAATCGCGCCGTTGATAATGTCCTCGGCATAACGAACGACACCACGGCGCGCAGCGCCGACATTGTCCCACGGCACGGTATCGAGGCGGAACGTACGGGCCTGCTCGCCCTCGGGCTCGCCACCTTCGCGGCAGATCACAACGGCGGCATCGAAGGTCCGGTCCGGCCTGCGTTCCGGCCAGTTGCGCACTACCGCATGCTTGTAGACGAGAGGGTATAAGTCGAACCCTTTGTAGCTGGCAATCGGATTGACGTCCATGATGCACTCCACAGTTCCACTGAGTCCCACTCTACTCCTATTGGGAGCAGCCCCATGACCTTTATTTTGGCCGAGCGGGCGGGACTGGCGCGGGAGGAGCCGTAGCCGCAGCAGCAGCAGCAACAGCTGAAGGCGTGGCCGCAGCATTGCCAACGGCGGCGGTGGCAGCAGCGGCACTGGTGGCACTGGCACTGGCACTGGCACTGGCACTGGTACTGGCGGTGGCAGTGGCACTGGCACTGGTAGCGCCAGGCGCGGTCCGCGCGGGCTTTGCCGCCGCGGGATCGGTCAGGGTCAGCAGCATGTCCGCATACCAGGCCGAGTTCAGCCCAAGCACTTCGTCCTCTGCCAGGTCGCGCGAGCCGACGTCGAAGCGGGCGGAGTGAATGCCGAGCAGCATCCACGGCAGGTCCAGCTTGTCGCCCCGGCCATCGCGCATGCGCGAGACCACGAGCGCACCGCTGGTGCCGCGATGGGTCCTGGCATCGGTCAGGAAAAACCCCTGGCCCTGGAAACGCAATCCGTAGGAGGAAGCGATCACGGCCTGGCGCGCAACCGGCAAATGATGGAGCGCGTCATGAAAACCCAGCGGAAATCCAACGATCAACAGGGAGTCGCCCACCTCGACGCGGTCGGAAGGCTGCGCCAGATGCTCCGGCGTGAATGCCCGATAGAGCAGTGTGGGCGGCAACGCCTTGCGCTCGAGTTCCACCACAGCGACATCGACCGGGCCACCACCGTCCTCGCCTTCACGCCAGACCGCAAGCCCGTCACGGTATAGCGGAATCGAAAAGCCGATCGAGTCGGCCATGTTTTCCGGCTGGCTGTGCAGTTCGATCTCGATACGGTCCGGGTGGTGCTTGCTTGGCTCGTCGAACACCACATGGCGACTGGTCACCACGAAGAGGCGGCCGTCGCGCTCGAAAAAAAATCCGCTCGCATTGGTCAGCGGCTGCTGGCCCTCGAACGACGAGACCCGGACGGCGGCAAGAAGGATGGATTCGACCATAGGCATGATGTTTTGGCGCTTGCACACCTCGATGATTCCCGGTCGGTAAAAAAAAAGCCCCGCTAAGCGGGGCTTTCTTCTAGGCGATTCGAATCGGCTCGATTAGATCGGCTCGATCTTGGTCGCTGCGGGGCCCTTTTGGCCAACGCCTGCGACGTAACGCACTTTCTGGCCTTCTTGCAGCGACTTGAAACCGCCGCCTTGAATTTCCGAGAAATGCGCGAACAGGTCGTTGCCGCCTGCGTCAGGGGTGATGAAGCCGAAGCCCTTGGAGTCGTTGAACCACTTGACGGTACCGGTTTCCATGCTGGATATCCTTTAAACCTTAAAAGTTCTGGATGAGCCTGATGCTCACCAGGCATGACGATCAAGGAAGGAACATGGAGCAAACGAATCGCCGCTTGGAGGGGACGATCCATAACATCTGAGTAACCGCTTGAAAGATCCTGCATCAACATTTATACAGGGCTGGGACAGGCATGTCAACTTGCCGAAGAGAAAAGTGCCCCATCGGTTGCAGGCACGGCCTTTTTCCCGCCTCGGGCGCCCCCGCGTGCGTGAACAGACACAAGCCGGCGGCGGCGGTTTATAGCAGCATGAACGTGCTACAGTCACCCACCTTCCGCCGCCGGATTCCGCATGTCGCCTTGCCCAGCCTGCCTCGCCATCGACACCAACCGTGGTGGCTCGCCAGGCCATGCGTTGCTCAGGATCACCGACACGCAGCGCATCAAGGTGCCACGCCGCCCCGCGATGACGGTCAGTACCTTTGTATGCCAGGCCTGCGGCACCGGCTGGATCTACCGCGACGGGAAGAACGTCGATGCGCAGGGCTGGCAACTAGCGCCGCAGCAGGCGCCGGTCCCGGACCTTCAATGATGCAGCCACGCGCCCGCATCGACGCGGCGCCATAGCACCACACCAACAAGGCGGGCCCGACAGGCCCCGCAAGCCCACCAGCTGGCAATCACCACCACTGCCGCGTCATTCACGCGAGACAGCGCCGCACGCCCGCGCCACCTGGCAAAGGCGGCGCATCGCGCCGCGCGGCAACCTTTCAGGAACAGGATGATTCAGCGTATTGGACTATTTTTCACCGTCAGCCTGCTGCGTTTGCTCGCCGCCTTACCCTATAGCGTGTGCGCCCGTGTCGGCATGGGCCTGGGCGCCCTGCTCTATCGCATTCCAAGCCGGCGCCGCAGCGTCGTGCAGACCAACCTGCGGCTTTGCTTTCCCGACAAGAGCGAAGCGCATCGCCACGCCCTTGGCCAAGCGCATTTCAGCCACGTAGTCCGAAGCTACCTGGAACGCGGCGTGCAATGGTATGGCGACGCCGGCAAGCTGAATGACCTGGTTGAACTGGACTCTGCCATCGAACTGGGCAATGCCGAGGCCGGCCCGACCATCTTCCTGGGATTCCATTTCGTGGCGATCGAGGCCGGCTGCATGTTCTACTCGATCAAGCATCCGGTGGCCTCGCTCTACACGAAGATGTCGAACCCGTTGCTGGAACAGCTCGCCAAGCAGCAGCGCGGCAGGTTCGGCACGGAGATGATCCCGCGCAATGGCAGCGTGCGCCGGGCCTTGCGCGCGCTCAAGTCGGGCATGCCGCTGATGCTCGCGGCGGACATGGATTTTGGCTTGCGCGATTCGGTATTCGTGCCGTTTTTCAACGTCCCCGCTTGCACGCTCACTTCGGTGTCGCGCCTGGCCGCGCTCAGCGGCGCACGCGTCGTGCCCTTCACGACCTCTGTCCTGCCTGGCTACCGCGGCTACAAGCTGAAGATATTCGATGCGCTGACGGGCTACCCCTCCGGCGACGAGAAAGTCGACGCGCTGCGCATGAACGAGTTCCTGGAACAGCAGGTCCGCACCATGCCGGAGCAATACTACTGGGTGCATCGCCGCTTCAAGCGCCGCCCCGAGGGCGAGGCGCCTGTCTACTGAATACCTGGGGCGGCACGAGCGCGCCGCCCGCGCCCCCTTCAGTCTTCGTAACCGTCCAGGCCCACGCGATAGAGCGTGGCCCCCACCTTCTCCAGCAGCGCACGCGCTGCGTCGGAAAACGGCTCGCTGGCAAGCAGCGCGGCCAGGCCCGCCACGGCATCGTCCACCGATAGCTCCACCGTGTCGTCGTTGGCGATGCGCTCGAAGGTGCTGATCACTACTGTCGGATCCATCCAGATTCCCCTGCAAAAGTCGAACTCTGCCGCCCGGGCCTGATGCCCAGGCTGGCAAGCTGCGCGCATGGTAGCACCATGGCGCGGCCTGTCAGCGCTTTGGGGGCAAGGCGCGCAACCGGCGATTCACTTCCAGCAGCGTGTCGCAATCGTCGCTTCGGTCGCCGGTGCGCTCGCGGATATAGGCGGTGATGGCCTGCAGCGGCCGCTTGCGTTCTTTGCATGTCGCCAGCGAAGGGTGAGCACAAGGCACTCCCACCTCCTTGACCAGGCTATCGCGCACGATGGCGAGCAGATCCCCGCACCGCGCCACATCGACCGCAGATGCAGCCTCCGCCTCCTCGGCAAAGGCATGATCTGCCGGCAAGCCAAACGTGACGGCTGCGAACACGACAAGATGAAGGCAAAAACGTCTCCCGGGCGCGAGCCTTTGGTCCACGGCGGAACTAGCGAGAACAGTGGCGATAGCACTGCATTTTTTACAAAACGCGGCCCGCATGGGTCGGAGAAAGTGCAAGATGGAGTGTTCTTGTTCGGTAACGACAGGCAGGGATCTGGCGGCGGCAACCGCCAGCGCGTGAGTGACACCGGCAAAGCGGCCTTGCCCTGTCCCTCATGCAGGATTCATTCCCTTAGCCGCCACCCTGCCGGTTCGCCGGGCACGATTTCTGCCACCCATTGCGCACAGCGCGGCCATTCGCGCCAAGGTGCCCAAGATGCCGGATCCGCTGGAAAAGTACCATCAGAAGCGCGACTTTGCCGTCACCGCGGAGCCCCAGGGCGCACGGGGCGGGCGTGCAGGCAAACTGTCGTTCGTCGTGCAAAAGCACGCCGCCCGGCGCCTGCACTATGACTTCCGCCTGGAACTCGACGGCACCCTGAAAAGCTGGGCGGTGCCCAAGGGCCCAAGCCTGGACCCGTCCGACAAACGCATGGCCATCGAGGTAGAGGATCACCCGCTCGACTACGGATCCTTCGAGGGCGTGATTCCACCAGGGCAGTACGGCGCCGGTACGGTCATCGTGTGGGACCGGGGCACCTGGGCACCACTCGGCGACCCGCATGCCGGCTATCGGGACGGCAAGCTCAAGTTCGTCCTGGACGGCGAAAAGCTCCACGGGCAATGGACGCTGGTGCGCATGCATGGCAGGCAGGACCAGGATGCGAACAAGCCAGCGTGGCTGCTGATCAAGGAGCGCGATGACGAGGCGCGCGCCGCCTCGTCGTTCGACATCGTCGAAGCGTTGCCCGACAGTGTGCTTTCCGGCAAGCGCAAACCGGACGCAAAGCCGGCCGCCAAGGCAACGCGGAAATCCGCGCGCAAAGCTGGCGTCGAAGCACCCGACAGCATGCCTCCCGCCGCCAAGGCCGCCGACCTGCCGCTGATGCTGGCGCCGCAACTGGCAACCCTGGCCGACAAGGCGCCGGCGGACGATGGCGGATGGCTGTACGAGGTCAAGTTCGACGGCTACCGCCTGCTCGCGCGCATCGACGGCGAGGAGGTCCGCCTGTTTACGCGCAGCGGCCACGACTGGACGGCCAGGCTGCGCGGGCTGGCCAAGGCTGTCGGCGCACTTGGCCTGCGCACCGGCTGGCTCGATGGCGAGATCGTGATGACCGACGAACAAGGCAGGACAGATTTCCAGGCATTGCAGAATGCATTTGAAAGCGCGAAGGTGGATGCGGTCCGGTACTTCCTGTTCGACCTGCCGTACTGCAACGGCTTCGACCTGCGCAAGGTGCCACTGTCGGCGCGCCGGGACATACTGCGGCGCGTGCTGACGGACAAGCCATCCGATTCCCTGCACTTTAGCGAGAGCTTCGAAGGCAGCGGCTCCGAGCTCCTGCCGGCCGCATGCAAGCTCGGGCTTGAAGGCGTCATCGGCAAGCGCGCCGATGCGCCCTACGTGTCCACGCGCGCGCACTCCTGGATCAAGCTGAAATGCACGCAGCGCCAGGAATTCGTGGTGGTTGGCTACACCGATCCGGCGGGATCCCGCCAGGGCATCGGCGCGTTGCTGCTCGGCGTGCATGATGAGAGCGGGCAGCTGCGCTATGCCGGCAAGGTCGGGACAGGATTCGACACCGACACGCTATCGATCCTGCAGCGCAAGCTCGATGCCCTGCGGCAAGAGGCCTCGCCGCTGCAGGCAGGCGTCGAGGGCAAGCCGGCGGGCCAGACGCAATCGCACTGGGTGAAGCCCAAGCTCGTGGCCGAGGTTTCGTTCGGCGGCTGGACGCAGGAAGGACGCGTGCGCCATGCGGTATTCCACGGCCTGCGCACGGACAAGGCGCCCACGGCGATCTCGGTGGAGCGCGCGGTTCAGCTAGAGCCGCAGGGCAAGGCTGCAGCGGGCGCCGCCACGACGGCCAAAGCCGTCAAGGACACCAAAGCCAAAGAAGCAAAATCGAAACCAAGGACAACCGCCGCATCGGGCGTACGCATCAGCCATGCCGAACGCGTCATCGATGACTCGACCGGACTGACCAAGGGCGACCTGGTTGCATACTACGAGGCCATCGCCGCGCTGCTGCTGCCGCATTTGCGCGGACGGCCCGTGGCGCTGGTACGCGGGCCCAGCGGCATCGGCGGCGAGCTGTTCTTCCAGAAACACGCAGACGCCCTGCGCATGCCCGGCATCAATACGCTCGATCCGGCGCTCTGGCCTGAGCATCCCCTTTTGCTCGAGATCGCCACGCAAGCGGGCATCGTCGCGGCGGCCCAGTTCAACGTAGTCGAGTTCCATACCTGGAATGCCAACAAGCGCAGGCTTGCCAAACCGGACCGGGTGGTGTTCGACCTCGACCCCGGCGAAGGCGTGCCATGGGATCACGTGCGCGAAGGCGCCGCGATGATGAAGGCCGTGCTCGACGAACTGGACCTGCGCAGCTTCCTGAAAACCAGCGGCGGCAAGGGCTTGCATGTGGTGGTGCCGATCTCGCCGCGTCACGACTGGGAGGTCGTCAAGGCATTCGCCAAACAGCTGGTGACGCATATGGCCAAGACCGTTCCCACACGCTTCGTGGCCAAGAGCGGGCCGCGCAACCGCGTCGGCAAGACGTATATCGACTATCTGCGCAATGGCTTCGGCGCCACCACGGTGGCCGCGTTCTCTGCGCGGGCGCGGCCCGGGCTGGGGGTTTCCGTACCGTTGGCGTGGGCGGAACTGGACGCCATCACATCCGGCGCCCAGTGGACCGTCACCAGCCTCCACGAACGGATCGGCAAGCAGACGGCGGATCCCTGGGCGGACTACGCCACCACCCGGCAAACGCTCACGGAGCCGATCAAGGTGTTGATGCCCTGAGCGCCACGTTAGCCACGTTAGCCACGTTAGCCACGTCAAACAGGGGAGGCAACCTGTCCCGCTTCCTCAGGCAAGGCCCGATCGCGTTTGGCCTGGTGAATGGCGATACTGCTTGTGACGCCCGCCAGCGCCCGCACGGTGCGCGCGTCACCGGCTCGCGGGCAATGCGGCCAGCCCGTCCAGCAGCGCCTTGTGGAACGCCTTTGGATCCTGCATCTGCGGCGCGTGGCCCAGCTCCGCAAACTCCACCAGCCTGGCGTTGGGCAGCGCCTTCAAGGTACGCTGCGCCAGCACCGGATAGTTGCCGACCTTCGCGCGGGTCTCCGGCGGTGCCGCGTCCTTGGCGATGGCCGTAGTGTCCTTGTCGCCGATCAGCAGCAAGGTCGGCGTCTTGAGCGCGCCCAACTCATACACGACCGGCTGCGTGAAGATCATGTCGTAGATCAGCGCGGAGTTCCAGGCCACCTGCTGCTTGCCCGGGCCGCGGTTCATGCCCGCCAGCATCTGCACCCAGGGCTCGTACTCGGGGCGCCACGTGCCGACATAGTAGGTGGCCTGTTCGTAGCTGCGGATCTTGTCGGCGTTGGTGGCGAGCTCACGGGCATACCATTGATCGACCGACAAGGACGGCACGCCCAACGCCTTCCAGTCCTCCAGGCCGATCGGGTTGACGAGCGCGAGCTGCGCGGTTTGCTGCGGGTACATCAACGCATAGCGCATCGCCAGCATGCCGCCCGTCGAATGCCCGATCACCGTTGCCTCATTGACGCCGATCGATGCCAGCAACGCGTGCGTGTTGCGCGCCAGTTGCTGGAAGCTGTACTGGTAGCGCACCGGCTTGCTGGATTTGCAAAAGCCGATCTGGTCCGGCGCAATGACGCGATACCCGGCCGTGCTGAGCACCTTGATCGTGTCCGCCCAGGTCGCCGCGCAGAAGTTCTTTCCATGCAGCAAGACCGCAGTGCGGCCGTTGGCGCGCTCCGGCTTGATATCCATGTAAGCCATGTGCATGGCTTCGCCCTGCGAGGTGAACGCGAACTGCTGGACCGGCGCCGAATAGTCGAAGCCTTGCAGCTCGGGGCCATACGCGGGGCCATCGTCAGCGGCAGCCAGCGCGACGGGCGCTGTGGCAACCGTTGCCACTGTGAGCAAGGCAAGCAGGAATTGGCGATGAAACTTCATGACAGTGGTCTCGGCTAGCAAAGAAAAAAAGGGTTCATCAGACTTTCGTGTGGGTCCTCCATCCGAGCGACAGCGACACGATGCAATGCGCTGGTTTGCTCCCCTCTCCCATGAAATGGGAGAGGGGCCGGGGGAGAGGGTGGGCGCTAGCTCAAGGTGAAGCGCCTCGCTCTTGCGGATGCCCGCCCTCTCCCCCAGCCCCTCTCCCGCTGCGCGGGAGAGGGGAGCTACACCTGCGCGAGATTGCACGCGATCGCTCTTGATACGCCTGCGCCGGACTTCGCCCGGCGACCCACACAGAAGTCTGAAGAACCAAAAAAAGAAGACGGCCTCATGCCGCCAGCCGCACGCGCTCGGGCGGCGCGGCAAAGTCTAGCACCGGCCCCGCCGGCACCACGCCGCTCGGATTGATCGAGCGGTGGCTTTCATAGTAGTGCCGCTTGATGTGGTCGATATTGACCGTCGCCGCGATCCCCGGCAACTGGTAGATGTCGCGCGTAAAACCCGACAGGTTCGGATAATCGGCGATGCGCCGCAGGTTGCACTTGAAGTGCCCCACATAGACCGCGTCAAAGCGCACCAGCGTCGTGAACAGGCGGATATCAGCCTCGGTGAGCTGGTCGCCCAGCAGGAAGCGGCGCGTGGCGAGCCGCGCCTCCAGCCAGTCGAGCGTATCGAACAACGGCGTCAGCGCCTCTTCATACGCGCCCTGCGTGGTGGCAAAGCCCGCTTTGTAGACACCGTTGTTGAGCGTGTCGTACACCCGCGCGTTGACCTCGTCGATTTCCGCGCGCAGCGCGGCCGGATAGTAGTCGCCCGCCTTGGCGCCAATCCCATCGAAGGCGGTATTGAACATGCGGATGATCTCCGACGACTCGTTGCTGACGATGGTTCCCCGCTGCTTGTCCCACAGCACGGGCACGGTGACGCGCCCGGTGTAGTCGGGATCGGCTGCGGTGTAGACCTGGTGCAGGAGCCGCGCGCCGTTGACCGTGTCCGGCACCACGCCCGGGCCTTCGGCGAAAGTCCAGCCTTCGCCAAGCATCAGCCAGTGCACCGTGGAGACGCTGATCATCCCCTCCAGCCCCTTGAGCGTGCGCATGATCAGCGTGCGGTGCGCCCAGGGGCACGCCAGGCTCACGTATAGGTGATAGCGCCCGGCCTCAGCCTTGAAGCCACCGGCGCTGCTCGGGCCGGCGGCACCATCGGGCGTCACCCAGTTGCGAAAGGCGGCGTCCTTGCGAACGAAGCGGCCGCCGGTGGATGCCGTGTCGTACCAGCGGTCTTGCCATTTGCCGTTGACGAGCAGTCCCATGTCGATACTCCTTTTGATGCGGTGAGGTACGCGTTTTTAGTCGGCGCCAACAGGTTGCGACGGCGCGTTGATGAAATGCACGATAGCCGGAATGGTCTGCCCCGGCGCTTCTTCCATCAGCCAGTGCCCCGAGCCCTTGACGATCACGCCTTGCACATTGGTGGCGACGAGGCGCGCCTGGTCGATCAGGAAATTGCCGGAGGCCTTCTCGCCCGCCAGCACCAGCATGGGCATCGGCAGCGGGTGCTTTGCCAGTGCCGCGAAGTCTTCGGCATCCTGCGGGAACGCACGGAAGAACTCGAATCCCGCACGCATCCGGCCCGGCCTGGCGTAGTTGGCTGCATAAAGCTGGCGGGCGGCTTGCGACACCGAATGCCTGGGGTCGGCGGCGAAGTCGTTCCAGAAGTGCTCAAAGTAGGTACGCTCGCGGCCCCGCACCAGCTTTTCGGGCGTGTCGCCGTAGAAGTTGAAGTGCCACTTGTCGCGCAGCAGCCAGACCTTTTGCCAGTCGCCCACGCCGGGCAGGAACGCGTCCATCAGCGTGACGCTTTCCACTTCGTCCGGGTATTGCGCGGCGTAGGCGTAGGCCACCATCAGGCCGATATCGTGGCCGACGATATTGATCTTGCGGTAGCCGAGTGCCTGGACCAGGGCGTGAATGTCCTGCGCCATGGTCTTCTTGTCGTAGCCCGACTGCGTAATCGCCGACCCGCCCGCGCCGCGCAGGTCCGGCGCGATGACGACGCGCTGGTCGCCAAGCCGCGCCATCAGCGGCAGCCACATATGGCTGGATTCCGCGTAGCCGTGCAACAGCACGACCGGCGTGCCGCTGCCGCGCCCGGACTGCAGATAGTGCAGGTCGATGCCGTTGGCGTTGATCGTGTGCTGCTGGACTGCTGCGGCGCCGACAGGTTCTGCGGCATGGGCGAGCGGCGCGAGCGCGCCGACCAAGCCAAACATGAGCAATGCGGCGCCGGCGTACCGTGCCATTCGGTGGATGAGGGCCATGACTTTTCTCCGGTGGCTGTGCCATGGCAGGACGAACGCTCCTGGCCGACGGCGCGGGCAAATAAAGGGGTTTCGGGAATCGGGTGAAGCACTGTGACGAATATTGCGCCGGCACACGTGTTTTGCCGTACGATTTTCCCGATGAACTCGTTCGACGGAGTTGAACATGTTGTCGGAAGACGAACTGGCCTTGCTGGAAGCCATCCGTGACAGTGGCAGCCTCTCGCGTGCGGCGGCGCGGCTTGGCAAGGCGCCATCGACGGTCTCCCACGCCGCCCGGCAACTGGAAGGCCGCTTTGACGCCCTGCTGTTCGACCGCCGCCGCTACCGCCTGCAACTCACACCTGCAGGCCATCTGCTGGCCGACGAGGCCGCGCGGCTGATGCAGGACGTAGCGCGCATGACCCAGCGCGTGCGGCAGGTTGCGAGCGGCTGGGAAGACCGCCTGTGGATCGTCACAGACGAAGTACTGGAGTTCGAATTGCTGATGCCGGTGATCCGCAGCTTCGACGCGCTCAAATCCGGCGTGGCGCTGCGCCTGACCCACGAAGTCCTCAGCGGCACCTGGGAAGCGCTGCGCGACGGCCGCGCCGATGTGATCGTCGGCGCGACCAACGAGCCGCCCGCCATTCCCGGCCTGCGCTGGTTCGAGCTCGGCGTGGTGGAATGGGTCTTTGCCGTGGCGCCGCGCCACCCGCTTGCCGGCGTGGCCGAGCCGCTCACGCGCCAGCGCATCTCATCGCACCGGGGCGTGGCGGTGGCCGATTCGTCGCGCGGGACCGCCGGGCGGGCCTACGGGCTGGTCGGCGGCCAAGCGTCGCTGGCAGTGCCGTCCATGCGGGCCAAGATCCTGGCGCAGCGCGAGGGGCTGGGCGTGGGCTGGCTGCCCCGGCACCGTGTGGCCTCGCTGCTCAAGCGGGGAGAACTGGTGGAGAAGCGCACGGCCGATCCGCGCGAGCCAAATACGCTGTATGTGGCGTGGCGCGGCGACCATGAGGGCCGCGCGCTGGAATGGTGGCTGGACCAGTTTCGCCAGCCGCGGCTGGCAAAGCGCCTGGTGCAGGGCATGGATCTGTTTGCGTGAGCCCGTGGCATGGCATGGCGGGTGCTGGAGCGGCCATCTCTCCGCGTCGGCAGGAGCGCCGTCAGAGGGCCGCGGGCCATTTCATACTGGTGCTCATGTGCGCAATGCCGATCAGCGCTTGCATGCAGGCTGCTATCGTCTGGCTACGCAAGAGCCCGTGCAGCATCGCCCTTGATTGACTCCCCTGGACTTGCCCCCCTCGTTTCAACTTCTATTCCACAAAACACCAACCGTCAGGCAAAAAAAACCCCTTAACAAGTAAGGGGCTCTTTTCAACTTCTGGTGCAGAAGCAACCGCTAGATCAACCAGCGAAGTTCTTGCTGGCGAAGTCCCAGTTCACGACGTTCCAGAATGCCTCGACATACTTCGGGCGGGCATTGCGGTAGTCGATGTAGTAAGCGTGTTCCCACACGTCGCAGGTCAGCAGCGGCTTGGCGTCGGTGGTCAGCGGGGTGGCGGCGTTGGAGGTCGAGACCAGGTCCAGCGAGCCGTCGGCCTTTTTCACCAGCCAGGCCCAGCCCGAACCGAAGGTGCCGACCGCGGTCTTGGTGAATTCTTCCTTGAACTTGTCGAAGGAGCCGAACTTGGCGTTGATGGCGTCAGCCAGCGCGCCGGTCGGTTGGCCGCCGCCGTTGGGCTTGAGCGAGTCCCAGTAGAAGGTGTGGTTCCACACCTGGGCGGCGTTGTTGAAGATGCCGCCGGAGGACTTCTTGACGATGTCTTCGAGCGTCGAGTTTTCGAACTCGGTGCCCTTGATCAGGTTGTTCAGGTTGGTGACGTAGGTCTGGTGATGCTTGTCGTGGTGGAACTCCAGGGTCTCCTTGGAGATGTGCGGAGCGAGCGCATCATGAGCGTAGGGCAGCGGGGGGAGAGTATGTTCCATTGTTCTGTCTCTTTCTGTGGGGTTGAAGATCAGGAATTGTCGATTGTAGGGGACTTGCCATACCCACGCAAACGCGGCAAAC
Organism: Cupriavidus sp. CuC1; assembly: GCF_044627735.1. Lineage (NCBI taxonomy): Bacteria > Pseudomonadati > Pseudomonadota > Betaproteobacteria > Burkholderiales > Burkholderiaceae > Cupriavidus > Cupriavidus sp. CuC1. Next base: position 38,785 of record NZ_JBIUHC010000098.1, read on the forward strand.
AAAGCCCCTTCGATCATATTAGTTTGATCGATATGCAAGCGCTGTCGGCGGACCGCCGACGCGCGCCGGGCTTAGAGTTCCGCCAGGCGCGGCTGCACGCTGGCGATGCTGGCATCGGCCACGCCTTCGGCCAGGTGGACTTCGATCACGGCGCCCGCGCGCAGCTCCGACGGCGAGCGCAAGGCGCGTCCGCGCTGGTCCAGCAGCACGGCGTAGCCGCGCTCCAGGGTGCGCTGCGGCGCCAGCAGCTCGAGCGAGCCGGCGGCGCGCTGCCAGCGCTG
>NZ_JBIUHC010000099.1:0-38575 GCF_044627735.1 Cupriavidus sp. CuC1
AAAGTGACATCTCACACGTTCTAAAACGGCAACACCGCCCAGCCGCGACAGCAGCTAGAAGCAATAAAACCCCGCCCTAAAGAAACACCCCCGCGTCAGCGGGCCACAAGCAATACACATCGCACACTTCCCCCAACCTACAATTCCCGCTCCAAGCTCAACAGACTTTGCGAACGAATCAGCGGAACGGGATACTAGGAGGTGGCGCGCAGCCGGACGCTTACGTTCCCTATTGCGTCCCGTTATGCCCTCTTATGCGCTGCCTGCCGGCTCCTCCCAGTCGAAGCGCCAGATCGCCAGCAACGCGAACAACGCGGCAAAGGCCAGCAACATGCCGATCGGCACCAGTGCGGCCTGCAGCGGCAGCCCGCGCCAGGTCATCGCGTCCAGCCCGTCCACGGCCCAGCGCGTGGGCAAGGCCAGCGACGCCGATTGCAGCCATGACGGGAACAGGAAGGCCGGCACCCAGGCGCCGCCCAGCATCACCATCAGCAAGGTGGCAAAGATCGCCAGCCCGCGCGTGGCCGCCGGCGTGCGCCCGAGCGCCGCCACCAGCAGGCCGAAGCTGGCGGTGGTCAGGGCAAAGGCCACCGCCACCCCGGCAAAGCCGGCCACGCTGCCATCGATGCGCACGCCAAAGAATGCGATGGCGGCGCTGAAGATCAGCGCCATCAGGATCACGGCCGTGAGCGCGCCGCTGACGATGCGGCTGCCCAGCAGCAGCCCGCGCGACACCGGCGCGGCACGCAGGCGCTGCCACAGGCCAAGGCGGCGCATCAGCAGCAGCCCCACGCCAGACTCGATGCCCATGAAGAGGATGAACTGCACGCCCATGCCGGCAAAGGCATGCGCGTAGCTGTTGTAGGGACGGCCGCCCTGCGCGCTGGCCGGCTGCTCGCGCGCCTCGAACGGCAGCCCCATCCGCATGCCGGGCAGGCCAGCCGCATCCGGGCCGCTCGCGGCGCGCGCCGCCTGTGCCCGTTGCACGCGCTCGATGCTGTCGACCATCGCAAGCACATCCTGGCGGTACGCGCCCGGGAGAGCCGGATTCGCTGCCATCGCGCCGCGCAGTGCGCCGAGCGGCCGGGCCGCATCCGGCCCGCTGCTCATGGCCGCCTGCGATACCGCTTCCATCACGTGCTGGGTCAGCACGCCGCGCACCACCGCCAGCGCAAGCGCCTGCGAGGGATCGTAGCGCAACGTCAGCACCGGCTTGTCCCGTGCGCCGAACAGCGCGCCGGGCGCCGCCTCGCCGAATCCGCCCGGCAAGGTCACGGCCACCTGCACCTTGCCTTGCCGCACCGCGTCGTCGGCTGCACGTGCCGGCAGCTCGCGCAACAGCAATGCGGGATCCTGCCGCAGCGCCGCGACGATCTTCTGCGACAAGGAACTGTCATCGAGGTCGCTGAGCGCCACCGGGATGCGCGATGGTTTCTGCATGGCGGGGTTGAACAGGTAGCCGAAGAATGCTGCGATAGCGATGGGAGCGGCCACGCCCGTGACGAGCGCCCGGCGATCCGAGAAATACAGCCGCAGGTCCGCGCGGACCAGTGCGAACAGGGCAGTCACTGCATTCGACGCGCTCATGCTCCGTCCCTCAGTTGCCGCCCGGTCAGGGCCAGGAACACATCCTCCAGCGTGGCCCGGCTCGACGCCAGGTGCCGCACCGCATGGCCGCGGGTGGCCAGCCAGGCCATCACCGCGGGCACGGCGCACGCGAGATCGTCCACGCCGACGCTCAGCACTTCGCCGCTTTGCTGCGCGTGGCGTACGTGGTGCGCGGCGCAGTCGTGCGCCAGTTGCGCGGCGTCGAGTGCGCCGTCGACCGTGACCTGCAGCGTCTCGGCTACCGGCAGCCGGCCATAGAGGCCGGCCAGCGTGTCGCTGGCCACCACCTGTCCGTGGTCCATGATCACGATGCGGTCGCACAGGCGCTCGGCCTCTTCCATGTAGTGCGTGGTGTAGAGCAGCGCCTTGCCACGCTCGCGCAGCGCTTCCAGGCTGTCGAAGATGGCGTTGCGGCTTTGCGGGTCGACCCCGGTGGTGGGCTCGTCGAAGATCAGGATATCGGGATCGTGGACCAGCGCGCAGGCAATGTTCAGGCGGCGCTTCATGCCGCCGCTGAAATGCGTGGGCTTGTCGCGCGCGCGGGCCGACAAACCCACCAGCGCCAACGCCTCGGCCGTGCGCTCGCGCAGCAGCGAGCCCGACAGGCCGTAGAGCGCGCCGAACAACTCCAGGTTGGCGCGCGCAGGCAGTTCCTCATAGAGCGACAGTTCCTGGGGCACCAACCCGATACGGCGCTTGAGCACGTTCACGGCGCGCGCGTCGGCATCCTGCAGCGCGCGGCCGCCGATGAGGACGCGGCCGGCATCGGGGGCGACCAGGCCGCACAGCATCGCCACCGTGGTGCTCTTGCCAGCCCCGTTGGGCCCCAGCAGGCCGGTGATCTCGCCGCCCGCGGCGGTGAAGGCAACCTCCTTCACCACCGCCCGCGTGCCATACGATTTGCCTAGGCCGATGGCTTCGAGCATGGTGCGCCCCTCTCGTGAAGACGCAGCGATTCTAGCCGAGGCGTGCGGCCCGAACACCAGCATCGCGTCCCCACGCAAGGGGCCGGCTGGACAAGCCCTACCCGATGTGGCATAACTGACCGTGCTGCCTCCCAAAACGGCAGCGCGCTTGCCAGGATTTTCCACCCTTCATTCGAGACCGCATGCTCCTCGTCCCGCACCGCAACGCAGTCCGCCGCCATGCCATGCATGCGGTGGCGACGCGTGCATGCGCGGCCAAGGGCGGCGTGCGCTCGCTGCGCGCCACACCGGCCGCGGTCAACACCTATGGTTTCGCCGCCGTGCTTTTCCAGGCCGTGCGGGGAAACCAGGACACACCAGCCAGGTCCTGACTTTCCCCGCACGGCACTTTGCCTGAGGGCGCGCGTTGCGCCCCTTGTCCAATGTGCAACCTGGGAGAAAAGCCATGTCTTCGTCTTCGATCTATCACAAGACCCTCTGTGCGATCGGCACCGTCGCCGTCGTCTACTTTCTCATCAATCTCTGATTGAGCACGGGGCAACGGCTTAGCCGTTGCCCCGTCATGGCCCTGCACCCCTTTTTCCTGCCGCGGCGCGTTCGCGGCATTCACTTCGCACGCCTTCATCGCCATGGAGCTCACCAAGAATTTTGTCAAAGCCAAGCGCCCCTGCGCCGATGGCTACCGCTGGTTCGTCCGCAACCGCCAGGGCGGCAGCGACTACCAGCACCTGCTCGACGCCCTCGTCGATGCCGGCCGCGTTGACGACGCCTGCTGGCTGCTCACACAGTTCGGCCCCACCGACGCCGTGCTGGCCGTGGACGCCATCGACGCCGATGCCGTGGTCTTTGCCGGCTCGCTGGTGGTGCGCGGCAGCATCGACGTCGAGACCACGCTGCGCGCCGGCGGCAGCATCCAGGCCGGCGGCGGCATTCGCGCGGGCCGGGCCATCGTGGCCGGCGACAGCGTCGCGGCGTCCGGCGGCATTCACAGCGGCGGCGTGCTCGATGCCGGCGGCGATATCAAGGCCGCATGGGGCATCGACGTGCAGGAAGCAATCACCGGCGGCAGCAACCTCAAGGCCGGCTGGGATGTGCTGTGCGGCGGCAAGATCGCGCTCGCCGGCAGCGCGGTGGCCGGGCAGGACCTGGTTGGACAAGCGGCCATTCACTGCGGCAAGAGCATTCGCGCCGGTGGTGTCATCGACGCGCGCCACACCGTGCGCACCGGCCACGGCATCGAGTGTGGTGCTTCCATTCGCTGCGGCATGCATCTGGAAGCCGGCTGGGGCATCAAGGCGCTCGAGGCCATCGTGGCCGAATGCGCCATCAAGGCGGGCGAAGGCTTGCAGGCGGGCGACGATATCCGCGCGGGCATAGGTTATGGCGTGTACGCCGGCCTGGATGTGAGGGTCGATGCCTGGCCGGCGAGTGCGAGGGTGCTGGCGGCGCGCAAGCCCGAAGGCCTGGTGAGCGGACGGTGGGAGGAACCTGCCATGCGCTGAGTTGCCAACGCCCGCCTTGCCTTTGTTCCTTTGCCGTTTTCACCGTTCTCACCGTTCTCATCCATCCCCTGGGAGATAAAGCGATGTTCTACAAAGTCTTGCTGGTCCTGGCCTTCTTCATGGTCGTGGTGTTTGCCCTGGCACGGGGCTTCCAGCACATGCCGGCATAACAGCCGCGTCTCCAGGAGAACGACATGTCCATCATGGCGCCGGCCATGGCGATTCCGTGGCTCGCGCGCAAGCTGGAACTGCGCATCGATGTCAGCCACCGTCCCGCCGAACTCGACCAGGAGTTCGGCTCCATCTACGGCCGCCTGCACCGGCCGGGCGATCGCCTGCACGGTATCCCGGCAATCGCCACCGACTCGCCGGAGCTGGTGATCCGCTACAGAGAGGCGGATGGCGAGTACTACGTCTATGTGGAGGACGTGGCACGCAAGCGCCTGGCCGGTTACACCGTCTTCAACCGCCTGATCGAGGTGGGACGGCGCGCCGACCGCTACCTGCGCGCACCGCACTCCAAGTACGAGACGGCCTACCAGCGCCGCGGACTGGCCACGGCGATTTATCGGTGGGGGCTCGATGCGGGCCTGTGCCTGATGACCGGCGCGCGGCAGTCCGCCGGCGCCAATGCCCTGTGGCATTCGCTGTCGAAAGACTATGTGCTGGGTTATGTGGATCTGCGCTATAAGACGCTGACCTATCTCGGGAAGGAGGTCAGCCGCGAAGTGCATGACGACCTGCATACGCGGATGGTCCTGCTGGGCAAGGGCTGGAGCATCGAGCGGCTGGCGGCGGCCACCGGCATGCTGTAAAGCCGCGCTGGCGCCGCTTGCGGGCTGCGTGAAAACCGGAATCGCCCGGGCTAATTGTTTCGCTCCGAAACAACTAGCCCGAGCGAATCGCTGAATTTTACGAAGTCGCATCTCAAGTTACAAATATGTTGCAACTTAGGCACTTCTCGCCTCTCCAGATTTCCTCGGATGCGTCGTAATCTTCAAACGTGCCAACCGGCGCTGCAACCCAATAGGAAATCATGTCCGAACGCCTCATCATGCTTGACGTCCCCGGTGTCCTCTACTCGAGCCGCTCCGAGGCTCGGCTGGGCGGAATTCCCGATACCGGCACCCTGCGCGACGTCCGCTTCTTCGATCCCGTCGCGCTCGGTTTCGTGCGCCGCCTGTTCGGCCTGGCCGGTGCCCGCGTGGTGGTATCCGAGGCATGGCGCCGTGGCGTTCCCGCCGCCATCCTGCAGCAGCTTGACCTGCAGGTAGAGGGCATGACCCCCGACGTGCCCGGCGGCCACGCTGCGCGCATCGCGGCCTACTTTGCGCGCCGCCCGGCACCGCAGGCCTTTGCCATCCTGACCTGCGACACGGCGTCGATGCAAGATCCGCAATACGCGCACCTGCTGCCGCACGTGGTCAGCGTGAATCCGGCCGAGGGCCTGACGCCGGCCAACTTCAAGCAGGCGCTGGACATGCTCGGCGTGGCATGCCCGTCCACCCTGTGTCTCGACACGCGGCCCGACGCACGCGTGGAAGCCCGGCTGGAGCGGCTGCGCCGCCTGGCCAAGGAAGCGCCTGCGCGCTTCGGCGCGGGCACCGTTGCAGCGCCGCTGCTGCAAGACGTTCCAACGCTCGCGTTGCCGGCGCGGCGCACTGAAAAGATGCTGGCGCACGCCTGATACGCTACACGCCAGTGCAAGCCGGCCCCGGCCGCGGCGCGCCTGTTCGGCGCGTAGCGGCCGGGGCCGGCTTGGCTTTCAGGCCGCCTGGCTACCCGCTTTTTGACTGAACACCAGCACCAGCCCAAGCACGATCGCCACCATGCCCGCCAGGCTCAGCGCGGCAAGGCGATTGCCCAGGAACAGGTAATCCATCAGCGCGGTCACGGCCGGCACCAGGTAGAACAGGCTGGTGACGTTGACCAGGTTGCCCGCCTGGATCAGCCGGTACAGCAGCAGCGTGGCGCCCACCGAAATCACCAGCGCGAGCCATCCCAGCGACAGCGCGAAGCCCGCCGTGGGCGCCACCGCCATCGGCTGGAACGGCACGAACAGCAGGCACAGCGCCAGGCCAGCGCCGTATTGCAACGGCATCACATCGAGCGGCGCCTGCCGGATGCGCTTTTGCAGGATGGCGCCGATCGTCATGCACGCCAGCGCGGCGAGCGCAAAGCCCATGCCCAGCGGCGAGATGCGCGCCAGCCCGATGCCCTGGTAGACCACCAGCACCAGCCCGCACAATGCCACCGCAAGCCCGGCCAGCCGGCGCGCGGAAAAGCGCCGCTCCACCAGCAGCAAGGTCAGGATGGGCTGCACGCCCAGCAACGTGGCCAGCACGCCTGGCGTGATGCCGCGCGCCAGCGCCAGCAGGTAGAAGATCGAATACGCACCGGTCAGCAGCAGCCCGGCGCAGACCACCTGCAAGCGCGTGCCGGACTGCGGCATCCAGCGCCGCCGCCATGCCGCGAGTGCCAGCAGCACGGCCAGCGCCAGCGCAAAGCGCGCGGCCAGCAAGGCAAAGGCAGAAGCGTATTCCAGCCCGAGGCGCGCAAAGATGGCGCCGCTGCTCCATAGCAGCACGAAGAGCGTGGTCGAGCCATGCGCGCTCTGTGCGGTTTTGTTCAAAGCCATGAGTTTCACCTGTCACGGTAATCCGGAGAAACAATCCGGAAACCCCGGCGCGCCCCGGCACATAGACACCGCGCGGGGGCGAACGCCCCCTGGCATCAGGTAGGGACCAGCCGAAGAAGGAAAATGCCGAAAAAAAGACGGGCTGAAGGTCAGCCCAGCACGGCTGGGGGCGGCGGCGCAAGGCCGGCCCGCGTGCGCGGCGGGGAAGTGACAGGCGGTGCGAACGATGCGAACAATGCGAAAGCGGCGCACGGCCGGACCGCACCCGTACGGGTCGCGATGGCGGCAAAGGCGTTGTGCGCAGCGTGATGCATGGGAATCCGCAAGAAAGGATGGGGGCGGGGAAGCAAACACCCAGGTCCCGAAGGACTGCGTAACGTTACACCACGCCAACGCGCGTGGCAACGCTGTCACGCTTGCCGGCCGCTCGCTGGCCTAGGCCACCGGCGCGCGATCCACCGCGAGCCGGCTGCCGACCGCGACCAGCCACATCGCCAGCAACGCCAGCCCCCACAGCACCAGCACCCGGCCCGCCGCCAGTTGCTCATCGACCAGGTAAGTGCTGCACAGCTGCGACTCCGCCTCCTGGTACAGCAAGCCCGCGGTCAGCATCATCCAGGTGCCGTTGATGACAAAGAAGCCCTGCAGCACGGGGCCGGCGGCCTGCCACGAGGCGCGCGCCAGCAGCCCCGCCAGCACCATGCTCGCCACCTTGGCCATGCCCATGGGGCCCGCAAGCGTGGCTTCGTCCAGCGCCACTGGCAGCATCCAGTAGCTGACAATGCACCACGCCGCCAGCAGGCCGGGCAGCCCCGCCGCGTTCCATGGAGCCAGCCAGGCCACCAGCCGCGGGCCGGCACAGCGCGCCGCCCACCAGCCGGCAAGTGCCAGCAACGGCAGTTCCAGGCCCATATGCCTGGCCATGCTCGCCTCCAGCCATGGGCGAAACAGCGCGGCCAGGGCCAGCAGCACGCCGGGCAGGCAGGCCTGCCAGCCGGGTGCAAGCCGCACCCTCACGGCCGGCCGCGCAGCACGTCGGCCAGCGCCAGGTCCGGCCGCTCCACGTCATAGGCAGCGGCCAGCCGGCCTTGCGCGTCGACCAGGAACAGCGCGGCATTGTGCGAGTAGCCGCCCAGCCCATCGGGCAGCACGACGATGCCGAAGGCGTCGAGCAGGCCGCGCAAGCGCGCGGGCTCGGCCACCGTGGCGAAGATCCAGATGGCAGGATCGGCGCGCAGCGTGCGCGCATAGGCCAGCAGCGCGGCGGGCGTGTCGCGGGCCGGGTCGAAGGAGAGCGTCAGCAGGCGCACGCGATCCTGCAGGCGGCGCTCGCGCAATTGCTGCTGCAGCCAGGCCTGCCCCGACGCGCTGGTGCGGCAGATTGCCATGCATTGCGTATAGACGAAGGTCACGAGCGTGACGGGCAACTCGCTCTTGTCAATGCTCTTGTCAGTGCTCTTGCCCTGCGCAATGGGGCCGCCGAACGCGTACTGCCGACCCGCCTGGTCGAGCAATGCCAGCGCCGGCAACTCGCGCGGGGCGCGAGCCAGATCGAGGCGCCGGGCGCCATCGGCGCTGACCGTGCGCAGGCCGCGCGTAGTGGCGAACACTGCCGCACCGGCCAACACCAGCACGAGCGCAACCATCGCCAGCGTCCTGCTCCATGCACGCGTCATGGCTTGGCGGCACCTCCCGCGGTCATGAATGCCTGCAGCGCCTCGCCGCCGTGCCAGGGCGCCTTCTGCGCGACGGAAGCCGCGCGCGCCGCCGCTACCTGCGCGGCCTCGACCGGCGCGGCGCCATTGCCCCACTGGCTGCGGATATGCGTGGCCAGCGCCGCGATCTCCTGGTCGGAGAACTGCTCGCCAAAGGCCGGCATGGCGCCGTTGTAGGTGGAGCCAAGCACGTCCAGCGGGCCGCTCATGCCGTGCAGCAGGATCTGCGCGAGCCGGTCCGGATCGCCGTTGACCCATGGCGAGCCGGCCAGCGGCGGGAACACGCCGGCAATGCCCTGCCCGCTGGCCTGGTGGCAGGCCTGGCAATTGGCGGCGAACAATTGCTTGCCGTCGGCCACCCTGCCCTGCCCGGCGGGCGCGGCCAGCGCGGCCAGGTCGCGCCGGTCGCCCAGCGCGGCGCTGCCGTCGGCGCGCTCGATCAGGATGTAGCTGATGGCCCAGGCCAGCAGGCCACACACCAGCGCCAGCACGATTTTTGGCACCGGGTTGTGCTGCTCGAACGGATCGGCGTTTTCTGTCTTATGGGCTTGCGAGGGCTTCATCTTGGCTGGCTGGCTTGCGCGCCGGCCGCGGGCGGCGTCGGCGAGCTGGAGGCGGATTGAGAAGAAGCGATCGCACCGAGCGGGTTGGAAGGTGCGATCGAAACGGATGCCAGCGTAGCGCGCCCCGGCGAGTGGCCGGTTGCGTCGGCCACGGCCGCCTGCTCCACCACCGGGTAGGTGTGGCGCAGGCCAATCAGGTAGGCCACCAGGTCCAGTGCCTGGGGCGTGGCTACCACCACCTTGCCGGGCGGCACCGTGCCGCCCGGCAGCGCGACCACCTTGTCGCTCTTGCTGACGGCGCCTTCCGCCTTCAGCTCGAACAGGAACGGATAGCCCGGCATGATGCTGTCCGCCACATAGGCGCGCGGCTGGTAGAGATGGCCCAGGTGCCAGTCCGCGCTCGGCTGGCGCACGCCGATGTTGAACAGGTCCGGGCCGGTGCGCATGGTGCCGAGCAAGGGCGGGCTGTCATAGTGGTAGTCGGCCGCCACGGACGGACGGCCCCAGCCGCGCGCGCCGTCGGCACGCCCGGCGCCGGTGGAGCTGGGCTGCTGCGTATGGCAGGCGATGCAGCCGTTGGCGAGATACACCTCGCGCCCGCGCAGCTGCTCGCTGGTGTAGGGCGCCAGCGCCGCCGGCGCGGGCACATCCTTGAGCTGCAGGAAGGGCACCACGATCATGGCCGAAGTGGCGAGCGAGAGCGTGACCATGGCCCCGCCCACAAGTTTGAGTTCGTTTTCCATGTTCAGGCAGCCGCTTGGGAAACCATGCGATCGGTCTGCGCAAGCGCGGAAGGACGCAAGACCATCAAGGCAAAGTGGAAGGCAAAGACCAGGTGGCCGAGCGTCATCAGCGCGCCGCCCAGCGAGCGCCCCTGCAGCCAGGGCAGCGTGAGCGTCACCGATTCCATGAAGGGACGCGCCGGGTCCAGCAGCGCCAGGCCCTGCAGCACGCCGCCGATGCTCAGCGTGATGAGGTAGGTGGAGAAGCCCGCCACCACCAGCCAGAAATGCAGCGAGATCAGCGCGGGCCGGGGCCACGGCGCGTCGACGATGCGCGGCAGCGCGAAGTAGATGCCGCCGAAGATCACCATCGACACGAAGCCGTACATGCCCAGGTGCGCGTGCGCCACGGTGAAGTGCGTGAAGTGCGTGACCGCGTTGAGCGAGCGCAGCGCCTCGAACGAGCCCTGCACCGACGCCAGCGTGTACATGATGGCGCCGAACACGATGAAGCGCAGCGTGGCCGAGTGGCGCAGCGCGCCAAAATGCCCCTTGAGCGTCAGGTGCTGGTTCACCGAGAACGCGGTCACCGGGATGATCATCATCACGCTCTGCACGATCGACAGCGTGATCAGCCACGGCGGAATCGGGCCGCCGATCAGGTGGTGCGCGCCGACCTGGCCGTAGAAGAACGCCAGCGTCCAGAAGCCCAGCAGCGACAGGTTGTACGAGCGCACCGGCCGCCCGATCACCTTGGGCAGGAAGTAATAGACCGAGGCGAGCGACAGCGGCGTATAGAACAGACCCAGCACGTTGTGCCCAAACCACCAGTTCATGGTGGCCTGCTCCACGCCGAAATGCACGCCCGGGATCTTGGCCACCACATACAACACCGGGAACCAGAACAGCGCCGCGCCGATGTACCAGACCGACACGTACAGATGATGCACGCGGCGCTTTTGCAGCATGAACGCCAGCGGCAGGCCGATCAGCATCCCGCCCAGTGCGAACAGCAGGCCCACCTGCCACGGGATCTCCAGCCACTCCATGCCGGCATTGATGCCCACGGCAATGGCGCCCAGCCCCGCCACGAGCCCGGCATTCCAGACCAGCGCGCCGATCATGGCAAAGCGCCCGCCCAGCAGCGGCGTGCGCAGCAAGCGGGGCAGCATCCACAGCGTCAGCCCGAGCAACCCCATCGGCGCCCAGCCATAGGCCACCGCGTTCAGGTGCAGCGTGCGCAGGCGGCCAAAGGAAAGCCAGGCCTGCTCGGTCAGCAGGTCGGGCATATGCAGCTTGAGTGAACTGAGCAGGCCGGCGGCGGACGCCACCACCAGCCAGACCACGGCGCAGCACAGCATCAGCAGGGCCGGCAGGGCGCTGGAGCGATCGGCCTCATGCCGCGCTGCCAGCTCCGCCTCGAGATCGGCGCGGGCCGCGGCGCTCGCGACAGGCGCCTCCCGGCTGGACGCCGCGCCCACCCAGAGCGCCTGGCGCTGCACCAGGTCGCTCGACGGCTCCTCCGGCTGGCCGACCTCGCCGGGCGCGAAGATGGTGCGCGCACCGGCGGCTTCGAGATCGAACAAGCCCTTGCGCAACGACCAGATGAAAGCAAACAGGCCACCAACCGACAGCAGGAAGGTAGCTAACAACAGACTCGTGGGATCCATGGGTTTCCTTGCACTTCCCAGACGGCGCCGTGGCGGCCGTGGCTTACGTACAGTGAATGCTAAGGAGGCAAGGCCGGGCCGAACAGCATCAGATCGGACCAATACGACCGGATCAGAGGGATTCCGGCGCGACATGTTGCCGCAGCAAGTCCGCCGAAGCGGGATATTTTTACGCGCTGTGTCGCGCCTCGCGCGGATACGATACAGTTGCCGGAAATCAGACGCGCGCCAAACAGTGGATCATCGATGCCGCCCAGCAAGCCAGACACACCCCAATGCAAAGACGGGGAAGCCGCTCCCGGCACGCTCTACGAAATGCTGGCCGACGATATCGCGCAATCGATCCAGGCCGGCACCCTGCGGCCCGGCGACCGCCTGCCCTCCGTGCGCCAGGCCAGCGCCAGCCGCGGGCTCAGCCCCTCCACGGTGTTCCAGGCTTACTACCTGCTGGAGGCACGCGGTCTGATCATCGCGCGCCAGCGCTCCGGGTACTTCGTGGCAAGCACCAGCCGCGTGCTGCCGCCCGAGCCCGAGGCCGCGTCGCAACCGGCGGAAGACTCCACCGTGCTGAACGTCAGCGAACTGGTCTTCGACGTGCTGGCATCGGCCAAGCAGCGCGAACTGGTGCCGCTCGGCTCCGCGTTTCCCAGCCCGCTGCTGTTTCCGCTGCCGCGCCTGGCCAAGTCCATGGCGGCGGTCGTCCAGCAGCTGGACCCATGGAGCTCGGTGGACGACATGACGCCGGGCAACGCCGGCCTGCGCCGCCAGATCGCGCTGCGCTACCTGATCGACGGGCTCACCGTGCACACGGACGAGATCGTCATCACCAACGGCGCGCTGGAAGCGCTGAACCTGTGCCTGGCGGCCGTCACGCGCCCGGGCGACGCGGTCATCATCGAGTCGCCCACCTTCTACGGCGCGCTGCAGGCGCTGGAGCGCCACGGCCTGCGCGCCATCGAAGTGCCCACGCACCCGCGCGAAGGCATCGAGCTCGACGCCCTGGCCCGCGCGCTGGAACGCCACCGCCCGAGCGCGTGCTGGCTGATGACCAATTTCCAGAATCCGCTGGGCAGCCTGATGCCCGACGACAAGAAGCGCGACCTGGTGCAGTTGCTGGCGCGGTTCGAAGTGCCGCTGATCGAGGACGACGTCTACGGCGAGCTGTACTTCGGCAACAAGCGCCCCACCCCGGCCAAGGCGTTCGACACGCAGGGGCTGGTAATGCACTGCGGATCGTTCTCGAAATGCCTGGCGCCGGGCTACCGGATCGGCTGGGCCGCGCCCGGACGCTTCGCGCGCGAAGTGGCGCGCGCCAAGCTGACAAGCACGCTGACGGTAGCGGCGCCGACGCAAGCCGCTATCCTTAACTACCTGGAGAAGGGTGGCTACGATCGTCACCTGCGGCAGTTGCGCCAGGCGCTGATGCAGCGGCAGGACGTCTTCGCGCAGGCCATCGCGCGGCACTTCCCGCCGGGCACGCGGGCCACGCGGCCGGCTGGGGGCTACTTCCTGTGGATCGAAATGCCGCCCGGCACCGACAGCCTTGCGCTGCACCGCTACGCCCTCTCGCACGGCATCAGCATCGCGCCCGGCCCGATTTTCTCCGCGCATGGCGGCTTCCGGCATTGCCTGCGCATCAACTGCGGCCACGATTTCGACGACAGGACCGACGCCGCGCTCGCCACGCTGGGCCGCCTGGCCAGGCTGACGATGCAATAAGGGCAGCACCGCACCTGCCTTACAATGCGCGGCCCAATGGAGAACACAAGATGGAATCCCGCCTGACCGAACTAGAAATCAAGGTTGCCTTCCAGGACGACCTGCTCGACACGCTCAATCTCGCCGTGGCGCGCCAGCAGCGGCAGATCGACCTGCTCCAGGAACAGCTCCAGGCCCTCTACCAGCAGGTGCGCTCCAGCGGCACGGGCGGTGGCGACAACGGCCCCCAGCACGAACTCCCGCCGCATTATTGATAGTGCGAACGGGCCGCAGCCCGACTGAACAATTGAACGAAGCCGGTGCAGTCGCGGTCAGAAGGGATAACGCGCAAGACGCCAACCTGGAGGCACCGCAGCATGCCGACGACGCAACGCCGCACCCGGCCCCGCAAATCCCTGACAACGCTCAAAGCCACCGCCGCCGCCGGCGCGCTTGCCATGCTGGGCGCCGCCAGCGCCTGGGCCGGCTATAACGTCTGGACCGGCGACTACACATTCTCCCGCCAGGAACTGCAGGACGCCGTCGACAAACGTTTCCCCGCAACGTTGCGCTACGCCCAGGTGCTCGACGTCCAGCTGACGCATCCGCGCCTGCTGCTCGACGAAGCCAACAACCGCGTGACCACCCAGGTGGATGCACAGGTCAGCAACACCTTGCTGCCTGCGCCACCGATCAACGGCACGCTTTCACTGAGCAGCGGACTCAAATACGATCCGGCCAAACGCGCCGTGCTGCTCGACAATCCTTCCGTCGAACGGGTCCAGGTCGCCGGTATGCCGGCGCAATATGGCGAGCAACTGAACGCTATCGGCGCGGTCGTGGCGCAGCAACTGCTGCGCGACTACCCGCTTTACACGTTCAAGCCGGAAGAATTGCACGTTGCCGGCAAGGATGTGGAGCCGGGCGCCATTACCGTGCTGGCCGACGGCATCAAAGTCCAGGTCAATACGCGTTAAACGCAATACGTCCCCCCTATTTGCATCAAATACCGATGCCGTCGCCGTGCAAGACATGTTGTATCCGCGCACGCATTCATACCAGAAATTCGCCCGGTAAATTCACGTCGCGCGAGTAATGTCGCGCGACCGGTTATACTCCGCGCTCCACAACTAACGGGTAAATACAAATGGCCGTAGCAAAGAAAGTCGCAACCAGCGCAGCAGCAAAGACCAAGCCGGCAGCCGCCAAGAAGGCAGCAGTTCCGGCAAAGAAGGCCAGCGTGCTGGCTCGCGAACTGGCCGCTGCAAAGAAGGGTCTGCTGAAGCTGCGCGCTGATGCAAAGAAGGCGATCGAAGCCGCAAAGCGCGAAATCAAGGCCGCTGCTGAAGCCGCCAAGAAGGCCGTGCTGGCTGAGAAGCAAGCCGCCAAGGAAAAGCTGGCTGCACAAAAGGCCAAGGCCAAGCCGGCTGCGAAGAAGCCGGTGGTGAAGGCCGCCGTGGCGAAGAAGGCTGCAAAGCCGGCCGCCGCCAAGAAGGCAGCAGCACCGAAGGCCGCCGCTCCGAAGGCAGCTGCTCCGAAGGCAGCCGCACCGAAGAAGGCCGTCGTGAAGGCAGCCCGCAAGCCGGCAGCTCCGAAGAAGGCCGTGGCCGTCAAGGTCGAGGCAGAAGCGCCTGTCGCCGCGAAGTAAATCGCGCGAGGGCCAGCGCGGCAGGTGGCCCGGACATGCGCGCGGTAATCCGCGCGGTGCTCCGGTCCCCGCCGCGCACCACTTTTGTGCGAACCGGCTGGCGCCCTGCAGGGCCGGCCGGACATCTCCAGTCAACGTCCCCGTTTTTTCAAGCAGCCCTGGCCGATCGGCATTTCCCGATTAGCGCCGCCTGGCTTCGCCCGTCATTTTCCCCATTGCCCGCCAAGAGTTTCGCCGCGTCTTAAGCCAACGCTTAAGGTGGCACGCCAAACGACAATACGGCGAAAACTTAACCCCACGCTCCGCCATTCCTCAAACCCGGTTTGTCGAATTTCGGCCACGCATTGCACGCGGCTCAATCCGCCAGCATTTGGCGATGCGGCTCCTATTTGCGGAATACCAGGCTGAAGTTATTGGCCGGCATCGGGATTGGCTCGTCCATGCGAAAGCCCTCGGCCTCACCCAGCGCCATCACGTCTTCCATATTGCGCACGCCCCATTGCGCGTTCGCGCTGCGCAACTGCACATCGAAAGCGGCATTGCTCGGCGCGGTATGTTCGCCGTTGCGCCGATACGGGCCGTACAGGTAAAGCACGCCGCCGGCGGGCAGCAAGCGCCCGGCGCCGGCGAACAGCGCCTCGGCCGCCGCCCACGGCGCGATATGGATCATGTTGATGCAGACGACCGCCTGCGCCGCCTCGATGCCCCAGGGCTGCTGGCGCACGTCCAGCACCAGCGGCGCGAGCACATTGGCCAGCCCGGCGTGCTCCGCCCAGCCCGCGATCGACTCGCGCGCTGCAGCGTCCGGGTCGCTCGGCTGCCAGGTCAGCCCCGGCAGCGCGGCGGAGAAATAGGCGGCGTGCTGGCCGGTGCCGCTGGCGATCTCCAGCACCAGGCCGTTCTGCGGCAAGACCCTGCGCAGCACCGCCAGGATGGCGTCGCGGTTGCGGTCGGTGGCCGGCGCCATGCGGCGCGCGTCGTGTTGGCCGTCTTGGTTCGGCATCTTGTTGCTCCTGCAGGGTTGGGGTCTGGGTCCGGGTCTGGGTCTGGGCTGCAAGGGCGCATTGGCCCCGCGGCTCGATACCGCAAGCGTAGCAGGCATGGCGGCGCCCGCCCCTATCTCGCCTGCGCCGGCCCGCGAGGCGGTGGCCCGAAACGTTCCCGGTATTCGCCGGGGGTGACGCCGATGCGCTTGAGAAAGGCGCGATGCAAAGCGTCCACGCTGCCAAAGCCTGCGCGCTCGGCAATGCGCTCCAGCGGCCAGCCCGAGCCCTCCAGCAGGGCTTTGGCGCGCTCCACGCGCGCACCTTCGACGAAGCGGGCAGGCGGCTCGCCGGTCTCCCTGGCGAATGCCCGCGCGAGCGACCGTTCGCTCATGCCCGCGCGCTCCGCCAGCGCCGGCCCTCTCAGGTCTCCCCTGGGGTCGTCGATGATGGCCGCCAGCAATGCGCGCAGCCTGGGCGTGGCACTCCCCTGCAGCCGCAGGCCGGTACTGAACTGCGACTGCCCGCCAGGGCGCCGCAGGAACAGCACCAGCTCGCGCGCCACCGCCAGCGCCAGCTCGGGGCCGCAATCGGCCTCGACCAGCGCGAGGCACAGGTCGATGCCGGCGGTCACCCCGGCCGATGTATAGAAGGGTGGATCGGCTACGAAGATCGCGTCAGGCTCGACCTGCACCGCCGGGCACAGCGCCTTCAGCAAGCCGCACGCATTCCAGTGCGTGGTGGCACGGCGCCCGTCTAGAAAGCCGGCCGCGGCCAGCATGAACGCCCCCGTGCAAACGCTGGCGATGCGACGCGTATGCCGGGCGCGAGCCTGCAGCCAGAGCAGCAGGTCCGGGTCGGCTGCGGCGCGGCGCAGGCTCTGCTCGCTGCCGCCCGCGACCACCAGCGTGTCGATACGCTCCGGCAAGTCGGCAAGCGCAACCGCGCCGGCGAGGCGCAGGCCGGCATGCGTCCCAAGTTCGCCGCCGGCCTGCGTGGCGAGCCTGACCTCATAAGGCTTGCGGCCCGCGGGACTATGCAGGTTCGCCACCGCGAAGACCTCCATCGGCCCCACCACGTCGAGCGACTGGACGCCCTCGAAGCCGAGCACTACCACCTTTCGTGTTGTTCGCTGTAGATAAGCCATGGCAAAGAATGCGGCAATTCTGGCCTTTTTGCCAGCCCCGTCGGGAGGTATGTTCGAGCTATGCGCACCTGGCGCAAAACGCACCAACCGCACCAACCGAGGACACCATGCACTACGCCATCATGACCCGCCTTGCCGCCTTCGCGCTGTGCATCTGCTCGCTTTACGGTTGCCTCAAGCCCGCCGTGCATCCTCCCGCCTCGAGCGCGCCCACGGGAACCAGTCACGCCGCAGCCGCGTCGCCGCCAGGCATGCCGGCGACGATCGCCCTGCCGGCGCCCAAGGCCGGGCGCGCGCGGCCAGTGGTCGCGGTGCTGGCCGACAACGCCGGCACCGAGGTGACCGATTTCGTGATTCCCTTCGCGGTACTGAAAGAGGCGGACGTGGCCGACGTGCATGCCGTCTCGACAGATGCAGGCACCGTCACGTTGATGCCGGCCCTGCGCGTGCGGGCCGACCTGTCGGTGGCGGGCTTCGACGCGGCCTTTCCCGCGGGCGCGGATATCGTGATCGTGCCGGCGATGCATAGCGACGACACGCCCGCCACGCTGGCGTGGCTGCGCGCGCAGGCGCAGCGGGGAGCGCTCGTGGTGGCGGTCTGCGAAGGCGCACGCGTGGTCGCCAATGCCGGGTTGCTCGATGGCCGCTCGGCTACGACACATTGGTATGCCATGCGCAGTGTCGCCGCGAAATTTCCAGCCACACGCTGGGTGCGCGACAGGCGTTACCTGGCGGATGGCAACGTTGTCACCTCTAGCGGCGTGACGGCGTCTCTGCCGCTGTCGCTGGCCTTGGTCGAGGCGATTTCCGGCAGGCAGGTGGCGGTGGCCACCGCGGCACGCCTCGGCGTGGCGCAGTGGAGCCCGCTCCACGACTCCGCGCCCTTCAAGCTGGGCGCAGCGAGCATCGGCATTGCGCTCTCGAATCGCCTCGCCTGGTGGCGGCACGAAGCCATCGGCATCGCGGTGGCACCGGGCTTCGACGAGATCGCACTGGCGCTGCAGGCGGATGCCTGGTCGCGCACCTACCGCTCCGAGGCACTGGCGCTGGGCACGGCGGCAACACTGCGCTCGCGCCGGGGGCTCTGGCTTGAGGCCGACGCCACTGCCACCAGCACGACCGGCCGCCATGACTTGCCGGCATACGCCGGCTTGCCGGCGGCGGCGCTGGATGCGGCCCTGGCCGGAATCCAGGACCGCTACGGTCGCGCCACCGCGCAATTCGTCGCCCTGCAACTGGAGTATCCCCGTCCCCGCGAGCCAGCTACCAGGCGGGATCGGGATCCGGATTCGGAATAAGAAAAGCCCCCGATGACAACGTCACCGGGGGCTTTGCGGCGCATGGGAAAAAGCTATCCCGCGCTATCTTGCCGCGCTTACGCCTTGCTGGTCTTGACGCTCGTGGTCTCGGCCGTCAGGTAGCCAACCGCGGCGCCGAAGCGGTCCTTGTAGTTGGCGCGCACCAGCGGATCCAGCGTCGCCTGGACCTTGGCGTGCAGGCTGCCCCAGTCGCCGGCGTGCTGGAAGTTGTTCATGATGTAGGTCCAGCCGTTGATCTCGTCCACCGCGTGCAGGCCGGTGGATTCCGCGCCGGCCGGGGTCGAGAGCACGCGCGACAGCTTCTTGGTGTCTACGTTGTAGGCCCACAGGAAGTTGTTGACGTGCTGGCTGCTGTCCTCGCCGATGAACAGGGTGCGCAGCTTTTCCGAGAACTTGAGGTTGTCCGGGTTGGCGATCATGTCCGGATCCGCCAGGTTGCCGAGCGCGTCCGCGGCGGTGTCCTTGCCCACGATCAACGCCTTGGTGTGCACCGGCACCCATTCGCTGTTGATGGCCGCGCCGTCCAGGTCCTTCTGGCCGCCGGTCAGGTTGTGCTGCATCACGCCGCCAGCCTTGAGCGCCGCCGGCACCGAAATGCCGCTCTGTGCGTTCCAGCCCTTGGCGGTGTTGCCGTTGACCATCGAGTCCTGGATGTTCTGCAGCGCGGAGTAGGCCACCTTGTCCTTGATGTTGACGGTGGTGCCTTCCATCTTGGTGAAGCCCATGCTGCCGCCCTTCAGGAAGGCGTAGCGGTGGGTTTCCAGGAAGGCCGCGGCCTTCTCCTTGCCCGGGTAGACCTTGATCCAGTTGGCGGTGCCGCTGATGAAGATCTTGGTAAAGCTGGCGTCCGCGGGGTCGATCGTGCGCACGTCCATGATGTCGGTCGGCAGGTTGGACTTGGCCATGGCTTCGACTTCAGCGCTGGTGGCGTGTCCCAGGTTGACCCACGTCAGGTCGGCGCCGGCGGCGGCCGGGTCGATGGAAAAGCCCGCGCCCACCTTGGCCACGTACAGCGTGCCGGCGGACAGATCCTTCTCCTTGTCGGCCACGAACATGAACAGGCCGCTGTTGGTGGCGTCGTCGCCCATCAGCACGGTGCGATTGTCCGGCATCACCTGCACCAGCTCGTGCGAGATGCGGCCCATGCAGAAGTGCTTCTTGATGCTGGCGGTGCCGTCGGGATTGACCGTGACTTCGGGCATGTGGCCGTAGAAGTACGGGTTGGCCACGACGCTGGAGGTGCCGAGCAGGCTCTTGCTGAACGCCAGGAACTGCGCGTTGGCGCTGGCCGTGAAGGCGTCCGGCTCGTACTCCTCGCTGGACAGGTGGGTGTTCCATGGCGACAGGCTGGCGCCGCAGGTAATCCACAGGCCATTGACCGCCGAAGTGTCGACGTTGTGGTACTTGACCAGGGTCAGCTTGCCGGTGGCCGGGTCCTGGTCCAGCGTCAGCACGCCGATCGGGGACGGCAGGCGGCCATAGGCATCCGCGCCCGACTGGTCCCGCGTGGTGTACTCGAACTGGACCACGGCGAACACCGTGTTGCCCTTCACGCCGGCCACCTTGGCGCCGTCGATCTTGAGCAGCGAGGTGCCGTCGGGCGAGTCGGAGTAGAACTGGCGTTCCTTGCCGGCCACCGATTTGTCGATGATCGGCTGGTTGTTGATGTCGAAGTAGCCGCCGGCGAGGATGCTGCCGCCCTTGCCGTCCGGGACCATGTCGCCGGTGACGAAGAAGGGCTGGTAGGCCAGCTTGTAGGTCTGGCTGCTGCCGTCGCTGAACGAAACCTTCAGGCTTGAGCCCACCGTGGTGGTAGCCATCGCAGCGGCGTTGTTCAGCGTGGGCGCCGCCATGCCGGTGAACTCGGCGGTCGTAAACGTGGCGCCGGCAGGCGTGACGGGCGTCGGCGCCGGAGCGGCTATTGCGTCGCCATCGCCACCGCAACCGACCAGGAAGGCGGTAGCGCCAAGGCCCAGCGGCAGCATGGGTGCGCCGGCCAGGAATTTAAGCGCCTTGCGGCGGGATGCGTCCGGTTTGTCGAGCATTCTTCTTTCCCGTTTCGTTATGTGAATGATTGGGCGGCGCGCGGGTGCGCTGCCGTGCCGCGCGCTCGTGGGGACAACCGCGCACCGTTCAGGCCGATACGCATCCTATGAATGATTTGTTACAGCCTGTTGAAACTGACTTAACTTGCAGACATCCAGGAGGCCTCTCGCACAATCCGGGCGACTGGGGCGGCTGCGGTACACTGGCGCAGGCCCCAACCCGGGGCCCCGATTCCTTTAGCTTTCCGCCCGCCGGCGCCGCTCATGGCGCGCCGTGACGCGGCCTAACCCGTGCCGACCTACACCCTCGCTTCTCCCGTCCAGTCAGACCTGGAAATCCGCAAGAGCCGCTTCATCGGCTATGCATTGCCCGTGCCCGACCGCGCCGCGGCCATGGCCGAAGTGGCGCGCCTGCGTGCCGACCACGCCACCGCCACCCATGTCTGCTGGGCGCTGCTCGCGGGGGGCCAGTCGGGCATGTCCGACGATGGCGAGCCATCCGGCACCGCCGGCCGGCCCATGCTGGAAGTGCTGCGCCACCATGAGCTGGAAGGCGTGCTGGCGGCCGTGGTGCGCTATTACGGCGGCGTCAAGCTAGGTGCGGGCGGGCTGGTGCGGGCCTATACGGACGCGATTGCCGTGGCCCTCAAGGATGCGCAGCGCATCGAGCGCATCGCCTATGCCGAGCTGGCTACCGAGGTGGATTACGCGGACGAGGCGCGCGTGCGCCGCTGGATCGAGCAGGAGAGCCACGTGCTGGCACATGCCGAACACGGCGCGGCTGCCCGGCTGACCATCCGGCTGCCGGCCAGCCTGCTGGCACCGGCACGGGCGGCGCTGCGCGACGCCACCCATGGCCGTGCGCGCTTTCCGGAAGCGGACGAGGGCAAGGACGAGGGGCAGTCATGAGCAACGGCACCAGCGCGGCCCCGGTGGCCTTTGTGGCGCGCCTGGAGCCGCAGGGCAGCACCTTTCCCGCCCTGCCCACGCAGACGCTGCTCGAAGCCGCGTTGCAGGCCGGCTTGAAATTCCCCAGCTCCTGCCGCAACGGCACCTGCCGCACCTGCCTGTGCCGGCTGTCCGCCGGGCGGATCGGCTACCGCATCGCGTGGCCGGGCGTGAGCTACGACGAGCGCGACGAGGGCTATATCCTGCCGTGCGTGGCGTATCCCGAGAGCGACGTGGTGATGGAAACGCCGCAGGCACCCTAGCGCGGCATAGGCGTCAGGCAGCCACCTTGCGCACCCGCCTTGGCGCGGCGCGCTCGCGCGCCTCCAGGCACTGCATAAAAAACTGCCACGCGATACGTAACGCATCGGGACCGGACGGATCGGCAAAGGCCTGGCTGGACGGGCCACCGCTCCACGCGTGCCCGAGCCCTTCGATGCGCACCAGCCGGATGTAGGGCTCGCCCTCGCTCGACCAGGGAAAGATGCTGTAGGGACGGCGCTGGCCGCACTGGACCCGGCGCGGCTTTGCCAGCAGCGGTGGCTGCGCCAGCAGTTGCTGCCAGAGCGCGGCGCAGGCCAGCGCGTTGTCGAAGTGCACCACGCGATCGGCATCGCCGTGCAGCAGCAGCAAGGGCGGCGGGCGGCGCCCCGCCAGTTGAAACCGCGCCGCGTCCACGTCGGGATGGCCCTTGCCGTGCATGACCCGCGCCGCCTGCGCGGCGTTGGACGCGCTGAGCGGCACCGCCCCGGAATGCGAGCCGACCGCGACAAAGCGGTCCGGGTAACGCAGCCCCAGTATCACCGCCATGGCCCCGCCCGCCGACAAGCCAAGCGCAAAGACGCGTTCGCGGCGAACCGGATGCTGCTGGCAGACATGCTCGACGATCGACATCAACAAGCTTGCCTCGGCTACCACGCGCGCAGCAGAGCGGAACCAGTTCCAGCATCGCTGTGCGTTGGCCTGCGACGATTGCTCCGGCATCAGCACCACGCAGCCCGCGCTGCGCGCCAGCGTAGCCGCGCGGGTGCAAGCCGCAAAGCTGGCCGTGTCCTGGCCACAGCCATGCAGCAACACCAGCAAGGGCGCTGGGCGCGAGGCGCTCACCCCCGGCGGGATAAACACCCGGTAACGGCGCTGCACCAGCGGCCCCAGCCCCCAGCTGCCTTCCTCCCAGCGTCCGCCACCGCGGCTGATTGGCGTTGGCACCGGCGAGGCCACGCCGGTCAGCACGCGCTGCGCGGCCTTGCTCATCGCCTCGCCCTGCTTGACCGCCGAGCGGATCGCGGACTTCGTGACCGTGCGCTGCGCGCGCCGGACATTGCGGGTGGCGATCTTGCTCAACGTATTCCAGAGCTTGGTGCCGCTGCTTTTGCGTCGTGTCATCGGCGATATGCCATTGGCGGCATCTCCAGCGCGGGGTTGCGGGAACGCGCTGCCTCCAAGGCACATCTCGCGTGGATGCACAGTGTTTCGCTGCAGCGCAGCAGCCAGTATGCCGCGCGCAAGGACGCTCTGTCAGCCCTATTCCGTGCGAACCGCGCCACGTCGGTGCATTCCTACAGGACGACGCGGCGCGCACCCAATAGCGGCACCGGCACGTAGCGCGCACACCCCCGAAGGCGTGCGCCTTCGCCTCCCTCCCGGTCAGAAAAACCCACGCAGCGCCAGCTCGGCCCCGAGCAGCAGCAGCCCGCAAATGAACAGCTTGCGAAAGCGCGCCGCGCTGATGCGATGGCGCAGCCACTGGCCGATGAACATGCCGGCGAGCGCCGGCACCAGCGCCAGCAACGATGCCCCCAGCACCGGCGTGTGCAGCAGCGCGCCGTTCATCGCCAGGCTCACCGCAAGCGCGATGGTGGACACCGTAAACGACAAGCCGAGCGCCTGCACCAGCGTCTCCCGGTCCAGGCCCAGCCCCTGGATATACGGCACCGCCGGAATCACGAACACGCCCGTGACCGCCGTGATCGCGCCGGTGACCACGCCGATCAGCGGCGCCAGCCAGCGCTCGGCGGCGGTCGGCACCTTGAGGTGGAAGGCAACCAGCCCCAGCGCCGCGTACAGCACCAGCGCCACGCCCAGCCATGCGGTGGCATGCACCATCAGGCTGGGCGGCAGCAGCGCGGCAGCCAGCCACGTGCCCACGCAGATCGCAGCCAGCAGGGGCCACATCCGCTGCACCAGTTCGCCAAGCCGCGGCCCGGTGTAGAGCTGTACGACGTTGGTTACCATCGATGGCGCGACCAGCAGCGCCGCGGCCTGCGCCGGCGGCATCGCCAGCCCCAGCAGCCCTACCGCCACGGTAGGCAGCCCAAGCCCCACCACACCCTTGACCAGGCCGGCAAGCAAGAAGGTGAAGCCGATCAGCGTGGTCTGCCCATTCAGGAAAATCGATTCCATGTCCCCTTCACTCCGCCGGCGACGTGGGCGCCGCAATGGGGGCATGCACGGCGCGGCTGTCCGCCGGCGCCTGGTCGCGTTCGTTCAGGCCGTAGTCGCGCAGCACCTGCGCCACGCGCAGCCGATAGCCCGCGAACACGCCGCCACGCCCGGCCGACTGCGCCAGCCGATGCTCCTCGGTATTGCGCCACGCCATGACCGCGGCCTCGTCGCGGAAGAACGACAGCGACAGCAGCTTGCCCGGGTTGGTCAGGCTCTGGAAGCGCTCCACCGAGATAAAGCCGTCGATCGCCTCCAGCGTAGGCCGCAGTTGCGCGGCGATCTGCATGTACGTGTCCTTGCGGCCCTCGGCGGGCTCGACTTCGAAGATGACTGCGATCATGGTGGGGGTCCTTTGATTGTCGCTTTTAGCGTTGCTTCACAGAAAATGCGGAATGCGTGCGTTGACCGAGGGCCGATAGCGGAATGCGCGCGCCAGCGACGCCGCATCCGCACCACGCGCCAGCAGCGCGGCCACCACGGCCTGCGCCACCGCGCACGCCAGCGCATCGCCAGGGCACGCGTGACGGCCACGCCCGAAGGTCCAGGGCGCAGGCGTCGCCGCCTCGCTCTCTTCAAGTGAGGCGGCCGCCAGCACGACCAGCACCGCATCGCCCGCCTTCAGGTCCGCCCCGCACAAGCGCGCATCGGCAGCCAGGAAGCGGCGGGTGTTCTGCACCGGCGGATCCTCCCGCAGCACGCGCGCGGCCACGCTGTCCAACGCGGGCAGCTCCCGCTCATGGGACGTATCCCGGCCGAGGCACAGCAGCATGTTGCCGACCAGGCCGGCGGTGGCCTCGCACGCCTGGATCAGCAGGCCGATGGCATTGGTGACAATGATCTCCTGTGCCACCCCAGCCGCAAACGCTTCCTGCACCAGCGTGTCCAGCGCCGACGCGGATGACAGGCGCGCGCGCATCCACGCCTGGAGCCAGGCGGCGGCCTCGCTCCCTTCGGCAATCTCCGGCGCTGTGGCCAGCGGCGACATGGCCCGCGCGGAGGCCGCCACCTGCCCCGCTACGCCAGGCTTGCCGGTCACCGGCAAGCCGAGTGCATCGGCTACCGCCAACACCGGCAAGGTGAACATCCAACGGTTGACGCAGGCACCGGGCTGGGTGGCATCGAACGACATCTCCTGCGCCAGCGCTGAGACGCGCGAGCCCATGCCGGCAAGCTCCAGGCACGCCATGCGCTTGCGCAGCACGCCCTTGAGCGGCGCATGCCAATCCCCATCGTTCATACGGATCAAGCCGCCGAACAACGCGCCGGCCGGACTGCCTGCCAGCGCTGGCGGCACGGCTTGCGCGGGCGGCCGCACGCGGCAGGCGGGATGGGCCAGCACGGCCTCCACCTCGGCGGCGCCGGCGGCGATCCAAAGCCCGAGCGCTTCATCGCGATAGAAGGGCCGCTGTGCGGCGAGGGTGCGGTAGTACGGCGCCGGATCGGGATGGGTCACGGCGGCTAGCGGATCGGGGGGCATCGGCATGGCGGTTGGCAACGAGGTTGATAACGGGCAGTATGCGTCTATACTGCGATCGTTGTTTCATCGCGGAATGAACTATGGAATACGCTCCCAGCATCAGCCAGATGGCCGGCCTGCTTGCCGACCCGGGACGGGCCGCCATGTTGTGGGCGCTGATGGACGGCAGCGCCCGCCCGGCGGGCGAACTTGCGGCCATAGCCGGCTTGTCGGCATCGTCCACCAGCGGCCACCTTGCGCGCCTCAGTGAAGGCGGCCTGCTCGCCGTGCAGACGCGCGGCCGCAATCGCTACTACCGGCTCGCCACGCCGGAAATCGGCGTAGCCATCGAGGCGCTCGCCAGCGCGTCGCTGGCCAGCCAGCCGCCGCGCGTGCGCGCGGTGCCCGCATCGCGCACCGCGCCGGCGGCCTTGCGCCAGGCGCGCACCTGCTATGACCACCTGGCGGGCGAGCTAGCGGTTTCCCTGTTCGAACGCATGTCGCATGCCAGCTGGATCGTGGTGGACGGCACGGCGGTGGACCTCACCGACAGCGGCAGTGCGGGCATGGTGCAGCTTGGCGTGGACCTGGATCTCGCGCGCCGCAAGCGGCGCCAGTTTGCCTGCACCTGCCCCGACTGGAGCGAGCGCAAGCCGCACCTTGGCGGCGCGCTTGGCGCGGCGCTGCTTGAGAGCATGATGGCCCACAGCTGGATCGAGCCCACGGCCACATCGCGCGCGCTGCGCGTGACGCCGCGCGGGCAACGCGAGATCCTGCGCATTGCCGGCTGAGCGTTCGCGCGGGCCTGGATACCTTTTACCGTTTTCAATGCGCCGAGCCGGCGCCGCACCGATGGAGGGCTGATGCGATGAGCGACGAACTGAATGACGAGGTGCGCGAGGCGCTCTGGCGCCTGATCGAGCTGATCAACTTCGACGACGCAGCCATGGTGGAGAAGCACCAGATGCTGTTCGACGAAGCCCTCGCCAACTCGGACGACGCGGATGCGGTCGAAGGCCAGGAGCTGCTCTGGATCCTGAAGGACGTGATCGACTGGGAAGCGGGCTTCTATGTGGACTGGAAGGACGCCACGTCCTTCATCAGCTGCATGGACGAGCTGTGCGCCAGGGTCGATATCGAGCTGGACTGGGGCGTGGAGGATCCGGAGGACGAGGCGTTCCTGGAGAAGGCCAGCGTGCCGGAACTGATGGAACTGGCTCATGAACAGTTGCGGCTGGCCGGCATCACGCTCTGGAACTGGAACACCGATGGCGATGCCTATGCGGGCTGGATCGCCCGCGGCGAGGATGACGAAGAAATGACCACCGTGGCCGAAACGCTGGGCCTGGAGATCAGGACCGGCGACCAGCCGTATTGAGCCAGCAGGGGCCGATCAGCCGGTCAGCCCGACCCCAACCGCGCCCGGCCGGTCCGTGCTGCCCAAGGTCCGCTCCAGCACTTCCAGGAATGCCCTGACGCTGGCCGGCATCAACTTGCGCGCGGGCATCAGCACAAACACCTTCAGCGGCGACGACGTATACGCCGGCAGCACCCGCACCAGCCGGCCCTGCTCCAGCTCATCCTGCGCATAGCGCGGCGACAGCCGCGCCACGCCCAGGCCATCCGTCGCGGCCTTCAGGCGGATCTCCGCGCTCTGCGTGCGCATGCGCGGCTCCACTGCCATGCTGGCCACCTCCACACCATCGCGCAGGAATTCCCAGCGCCGGTCCTCGGCATCGCCCAGCATGGGCCAGCCGGCAAGCTCCTGCGGCGTGCGCGGCAAGCCCCGCGCGCGGATCAACGATGGCGCGGCAAAGAAGGCGCGCTCGATCCGCACCACGCGCTTGCTGGCAAAGGAGCTGTCGTGCAACCCGGTAGTCGTCATCACGAAAGCCAGGTCGTAGCCCTGCTCGACCAGGTCAGGCTGCTCCCAGCTCACGTCCACCTCCACGCGCAACTCGGGATGCAGCCGCAGCAGCAGCGTAAGGCTGGGCGAGATATGCAGGGAGCCCACCTCGTAGGGCGTGGAGATGCGCAGGGTGCCACTGACCTGCTCGCTGACCGACACCGCCTCGGCACTGATCTCGCGCAGTTCGTTAAAGAGGGGGGCGACCCGGTCATAGAGTTGCTGGCCCCGCTCGGTCACCCGCACGCGGCGCGTGGTGCGCTCGAACAGGCGCACGCCCAACTGCACTTCCAGCCGCGACACCGCCGCGCTGGCGGATGACTTCGGTACGTCGGCCAACTCCGCCCCCTTGGTAAAACTGGCGCCCTCCACCACCCGGCAGAAAATCTCCCAGTCCTTCCATTCGATCGTCTTCATGCGCCATCCCCGTTGCCCATGGCGCGCAGCGTGAGCAGTGCGCGTCAATGCAGGGGATTGTCCCATACGGCGAACAATGACGCGCTGGCGACTAACGGGCAGATATGCCTCCAAATCTCTCCTTGATTATTTACATCGTAAATCTACACTGTAAATTATCGTTGCCGAAGCATCGTTGAAGCGGATGGCGAATGTATCAATCAGCACACGTACTCATCGCCTCAAACCACCAGACATGGCAAGAAACCTCACCCAGGAAGAGATCGACGCGTTCAAGGCCCGCCTGTGCGCGGTAGCTGAGCGGCGCTTCGCCGAAGGCGGCGTGGCCAGCGTGAGCATGCGCCAGCTCGCCGAGGAACTGGGCTGCAGCCCGATGACGCCCTACCGTTATTTCAAGGACAAGGACGACATCCTGGCGGCGGTACGCACGGCGGCGTTCGACCGTTTCGCCGCCACCCTTGAGGCCGCCGGTGCCAGCGTTGCCGAGCCGCGCGAGCGCGCGCGCGCCGTGGGCGAGGCGTACCTCGCCTTTGCCTTTGCCGAGCCCAACGCCTACCGGCTGATGTTCGACATGACCCAGCCGGGCGACGACCGCTACCCGGACCTGGAACGCGCCGGTTCGCGTGCGCGCCGCACCATGAGCGCGCACCTGGAGACCATGGTGGAGCGCGGCCTGATCCATGGCGACCCGCAGGTGCTGAGCTATGTGATCTGGGCCTCGATCCACGGGCTGGTAATGCTGCGCCTGGCCGGCAAGCTGCCCGGCGACCCCGATTTCCGCGTCATTCACGCCGAGATGTTGCGGCTGCTGGCTTCGGGCATGCGCGTGCCCATGCCCGAAGCCGGTCACGAAGCGGGTCACGAAGCCAGTAGTGAACCCATCCCCCCGGCTACGCCGAAGCCAACCCGGCAGCAGAGCAAAAGGAGCAACCAATGAGCCAGCCGTTCCCGTCCACCCCCTATCTCAGCGGCAACTTCGCCCCCATCCTGATGGAGTGCGACGCACCCGACCTGCCGGTGCTGGGCGAGCTGCCGCGCGCGCTGCACGGCACGCTCTACCGCAACGGGCCAAACCCGCAGTACGCCCCGCGCGATGCGCAGTACCACTGGTTTATCGGCGACGGCATGGTGCACGCCTTCCATATCGAGGACGGCCGCGTGCGCTACCGCAACCGCTGGGTGCGCACCAACAAATTCCAGCGCGAGCAGGCCGCGGGGCAGGCGCTGTTCGGCAGCTGGGGCAACCCGGCCACCACCGATCCGTCGGTGCTCGGGCAGAACGACGGCGTGGCCAACACCAATATCCTCTGTCACGCCGGGCGCCTGTTGGCGCTGGAAGAGGCCGACCTGCCCGTGGAGCTGGACGCCGAGACCCTCGCCACGCGCGGCGACGTCGACTACGGCGGCAAGCTCACCGGTGCCATGACCGCGCACCCCAAGGTGGACCCGGTGACCGGCGAGATGGTGTTCTTCGCGTACTCGGCCGACGGCCCCTTCACCCCCGGCATGCGCTACGGCGTGGTGGATCGCAACGGGCAGCTGCAGCGCCTCGAACACTTCGAAGCGCCGTTCCCCAGCATGGTCCACGATTTCATGGTCACGCATAAGCATGTGCTGTTTCCCATCCTGCCGCTCACCGGCAGCATGGAGCGCGCCATGCGCGGCGAGCCGGCTTACGCGTGGGAGCCGCAAAAGGGCTCGCACATCGGCATCATGCCGCGCAACGGTGGCACCGCGCAGATGCGCTGGTTCCGCGGCGAGGCCTGCTACGTGTTCCATGTGATGAATGCCTGGGACGCCGGCAACAAGGTCATCGCCGACGTGATGCAGTATGAATCCTCCCCCATCTTCAATCCCAACGGCAGCGGCACCGGCGTCGGCGCGCGGCTGTGCCGCTGGACCTTCGACATGGCCGGCAAGTCGGATACCTTCACGCGCGAGTACCTGGACGACACGGCGGGCGAGTTCCCGCGCTTCGATGAGCGCTTCTCCACGCTGCCTTATCACCATGGCTATTACGTCTTCCGCCGGCATGAGAGCAGCGAGCGCGGCGGCTACGACAGCCTGGCCCATCTGGACATGCGCAGCGGCAAGCGCGCCACCTACCAGCTGCCCGCGGGCGATGCCTTTTCCGAACCGGTGTTCGTGCCGCGCGCGGCCGACAGCGCCGAAGGCGATGGCTGGCTGCTGGCCACCGTCTACCGAGGCGCCGAGGTCCGCAGCGACCTGGTGGTGTTCGACGCCGGCGGCGTGGCCGACGGACCGGTGGCCACGGTACAGCTTTCGCATCGCGTGCCGTTTGGCTTCCACGGCAACTGGCACGGCGCGGACTGAGCCCGCGACACGACACAACAAGCAATAAGAGACGCACCGAGACACGCACTGACGTCCATCGACGTCCACTGCCTGGCGGCCGGGCATGATCCGGGCCGCAACACCGACTCAAGGAGAGCAGCATGGGAATGCTGATTGGATTTGCCCCGTTCGTCGCTTTTTTCATCGCCATGCGGCGCATCTCGCCGCTCGCCGGCCTGGCCGCGGCGGCGGCGCGGCGAATCGCTCAAGGTGCTGGAGCTTGGCAGCCTGGCCCTGTTCGCGCTGCTGCTGCTCTATACCGTCATCGCCGCGCCTCAATGGACCGTGGCCACGGTGCGGCTCGCGGTGGACGCCGGCCTGCTGGCAATCGTGCTGGTCTCGCTGGCGATCGGACGCCCGTTCACGCTGCAATATGCCCGCGAGCAGGTGCCCAAGGAATACTGGGATTCGCCGCGCTTCCTGGCGGTGAACCGGCATATCACGCTGGCGTGGGCCGCCGCCCTGGCCGTGATGGTGGCCGCCGACGCGGCGGCGGAATACGTCAGCGCGATCCCGTTGTGGGTCGATGTGGCGGCGACGGTGGCTGCGTTCGCCGGCGCCGTCATCTTCACGGTGCGCTACCCGGCGGCCGTGCGGCGGGCGGCCGAAGCCGCGGCGGGTGAGACGGCGGCCTAGGCCGCCGCCGGGCTTCAATGCTCGAACATGATCACCGAGCGCGCCAGCTCGCCGCGGCGCAGTTCGTCAAAGGCCTCGTTGATGTTCTCCAGCGGCATGCGGCGCGAGATCAGCTCGTCCAGCTTGAGCTTCCCCGACAGATAGAAATCCACCAGCCGCGGCATGTCCACCGGGAAGCGGTTGGAACCCATCATCGAGCCCTGGATGCGCTTCTCGGCCAGGAAGTCCGTGCCCTTGATCTCGATCTTCACGCCCGGCGCGATCATGCCGATCACCGTGGCGGTGCCGCCGCGGCGCAGCATGGAGAAGGCCTGCTCGGCGGTCTGCTTCAGGCCGATGGCTTCGAACGCGTGGTGCACGCCGCCACGGGTAAGCTCGCGCACGGCTTCCACCGCATCCACGTCAGCCGCATTGATCACATCGGTTGCGCCAAATTGCTTGGCAAGCTCCAGCTTGCCGGGCACCCGGTCGATGGCGATGATGCGGCCCGCGCCGGCAATGGCCGCGCTGTTGATGGTGGCCAGGCCGATGCCGCCGCAGCCGATCACCGCCACGGTCTCGCCCGGGCTCACGCGGGCAGTGTGGATGACCGCGCCCATGCCGGTGGTCACCGCGCAGCCGATCAGCGCGGCACGGTCCAGCGGCATGTCGCGGCGGATGGCCACCAGCGCGTGCTCGTGGATCAGCATCTGCTCGGCAAAGGCGGAGAGGTTCAGGAACTGGTTCATGGGCGCGCCCTTGGCCAGCAGACGCGGCTCCTCGCCCTCGCGGCGCTTGGTGTCGGGCTCCACGCACAGCGACAGGTGGCCCGTCAGGCAGTGCTCGCAATGGCCGCAATAGGCCGACAGGCAGGTGATCACATGATCGCCGGGCTTGACCGTGCGCACTTCGGAACCCACCTGCTCGACCACGCCGGCCGCCTCATGCCCAAGCACCACCGGCATCGGGAAGGGATAGGCGCCATCTAGGAAATGCAGGTCCGAGTGGCAAACGCCCACCGCCGCCGTGCGCAGCAGCACCTCGTGCGGGCCCGGCTTGCCGATGGCGACGTCTTCGATGACAAGCGGGGTCTTCGGTTGATGCAGGACAGCGGCTTTCATGGGTCTCCTCGTTGTTCGATATCGTTCGACACAATTCGCTACGACTCCCGTCCCCGGCAACGGCGGCGGCACGGCTACCATACAACCGAAACGCCGTTCAGTGAAGCCATAAAACGGTTCCCGCCCCCGGCCTGCCGCCCGGCCAGACGCTCAAGAATCAGGAATGCGACGCCGCCTTGTCCTGCTGCGCGGGCGCGGGCTCCGCTGCCGCTGCCGCTGCCGCCAGTTCCGCGTTGCGCTGCTGGTGGTACCTGCGCAGGATCTGCTGCGCGATCGACAGCCGCGAGGCCACCGGCACCGGGAACCGCACCAGCACATCGAGCCGGTCCGCCGCCATGGCCTCGAACATCACGCGCGGCTCGAACTGCGAGAGATCGAGAAAGCGCGAGCCGCCGTATTCCTGCAGGCTTTGCCGGGCCTCAGCCAGGAAACCAGCGCACACCTCCTCCGTGATCGCGATCAGGTCTGCCTCGACACGGTCCGGGTCGCTCTTCTCGGGCAATGGGATGCGCAGCGTGTCCAGGGTGTACTTGCCCGCCTGGGAGTGGTTGCGCACGGCGACCGTCAGCAACATGCTGTTGGGAATCTGTACCGTGGAGCCGGTGAACTGGCGCGCGCCGGCAATCTCCACCAGCGTGGTGGTGAGCGCGTCCATGTCCACCACCTCGCCGGAATGCGGGCCGATCTCCACGACATCGCCGAGCTGGAAGGGGCGCGCCATCATGCGCAGGAAGGCGCCAAGGAAACACATCACCAGTTCCTTGCCGCCGATCACGAGAGCCACCGCGAAGGCGGTCAGCGAGATCGCCACGCTCTTGAGCTCGGACACCCAGATGCCCAGCAGCAACAGGAACACCACCGCGGCCACGGCATTGCGCGAGGCCACGGTCCAGGTGCGATAGCTGCCGCGGTTGTCCTTGTCCGCCTGCTGGCGGGCCTGGAAAAAGCGGTTGATGAACTTCACGGCCAGCATGCCGGCCAGCACGATGCCGACGCTGAGCGCGATGTGTAGAAGATAGCTGTCGTTGAAGGGCAGGTTCATGAGGATCGGTCCGGATACCGCGAGGATGCAAACCCCAGATTCTAGCCATGCCGCACTGCAACCAGCGCAAAACCTGCCGCGGCCCGGCCCCGCGCCTTTCCCCGGGCGGCGTTTTCTCTTATGATGCCGCCCAATGTACCAGCCGGTAAATGTCTTGCCTTGTATCCCGCTTATCCTGCGTATCCTGCTTATTCCGCTTATCCAGCGTCATGCCGGCCGGCCCCGGTCGGATGCCGGCAGCGCCGGCAGCGTCAGTCAATGCGGGCCACGCTGGCACATACGGCTTCAGCGCTCCAATTCCTCTTATCCATGACCAGCCAGCAACCCGCCTCCCACCCTCCGCCACCCGCCTTGCGCCGCACCTTGCGCGCGCGCCATCTCACCATGATCGCCATCGGCGGCTCGATCGGCACCGGGCTGTTCGTGGCCTCCGGCGCCACCATCGCGCAGGCCGGCCCGGGCGGCGCGCTGGCGGCCTACATCCTGATCGGCGCCATGGTGTACTTCCTGATGACCAGCCTGGGCGAGCTGGCGGCGTACATGCCGGTGTCAGGATCGTTCGCCACCTACGGCGCGCTTTACGTCGAGGAAGGCTTTGGCTTCGCGCTGGGCTGGAACTACTGGTACAACTGGGCGGTGACCATCGCCGTGGAGCTGGCGGCGGCGCAGCTGGTGATGCAGTACTGGTTCCCGGATACGCCCGGGCTGCTGTGGAGCGCGCTGTTCCTCACGCTGATGTTCCTGCTCAATGCCATCTCCGTGCGCGGCTTTGGCGAGGCCGAGTACTGGTTCGCACTGGTCAAGGTAGTGACGGTGATCGCCTTTATCGTCATCGGCGTGCTGATGATCTTCGGCATCCTGCACGGCGATACGGCAGGCGTGCCGGCGGGGCTGGTGAACCTGACGGCGGGCGACGCGCCCTTCGTCGGCGGGCTGCCGGCGATGATCGGCGTGGCCATGATCGCCGGCTTTTCCTTCCAGGGCACCGAGCTGATCGGCGTGGCCGCCGGTGAATCGGCCGATCCCGCCAGGAACATCCCGCGCGCCGTGCGCCAGGTGTTCTGGCGCATCCTGCTGTTCTATGTGCTGGCGATCCTGATCATCGGCATCCTGATTCCCTACACCGACCCCAGCCTGCTCAAGAGCGATGTGGAGACGGTGGGCGTGAGCCCGTTCACGCTGGTGTTCCGCCATGCGGGACTGGCATTTGCCGCCGGGGTGATGAATGCCGTGATCCTGACCGCCGTGCTGTCGGCCGGCAACTCCGGCATGTACGCTTCCACCCGCATGCTCTACAACCTGGCGACCGAAGGCCGCGCGCCGCGCCTCTTCGCGCGCCTGACGCGCAACGGCGTGCCGCTGGCCGCGCTGCTGGCCACCACCGCGGTGGGCGCGCTGTGCTTCCTGACCTCCATGTTCGAGAGCAAGTCGGTCTACCTGTGGCTGCTGAACCTGTCAGGCATGACGGGCTTCATCGCCTGGCTCGGCATTGCCATCAGCCACTACCGCTTCCGCCGCGGCTTTGTGGCGCAGGGGCTGGACCTCTCCCGCCTGCCGTATCGCTCCCCCTTCTTCCCATACGGCCCGATCTTCGCCTTTGCGTTGTGCCTGATCGTCACGCTCGGGCAGAACTACCAGGCCTTCATGGACGGCAAGATCGACTGGGTGGCGGTGACCGCCACCTATATCGGCATCCCGATCTTCCTCGCCATCTGGCTGGGCTACCGCATCGTGCGCAAGACGCGCTTCGTGCGCTATGCCGACATGAAATTCCCGCCGCTGCTGCCCGCCCGGAGCGAGACGGTTGGCGCTCGCCTGCCCGCCACGGCGACCGGCGAATAATGAGCAGCCCGTAGCAAGCAGCAAGCAGTAAATCCTGAGAGCACATAAGAAAACCAAAGCGCTGTACTACTACTACTACAACAACAAGGAGAGTTGATTTGAAACACGCGATCCGCAAGAGCCTGCTGGCAGCCGCCGTCGGCTTCACGATGTCGGCCCACGCCGCGCCTACCCTGATCGAATCCGTGCAGGGCTACACCCTGAAGAACGACCAGGTCGCCAGCTTCACCGGCCTGGTGTTCGACCAGGGCAAGGTGCTGGCCACCGGCGACGCCGCCGCGCTGCGCGCGCAATACCCGGATGCCAAGCGTATCGACGGCCAGGGCAAGACCCTGCTGCCGGGCCTGATCGATGCACACGGCCACGTGTTCCGCCTGGGCTTCAAGACCACAGAGATTTCGCTATCGGGTACCAAGGACCTGCAGGAAGCGCAGGGCATGATCCGCGCCTACGGTGACAAGAACCCGCAGCGCAAGTGGCTGCTGGGCTACGGCTGGAACCAGGTCAACTGGAAGCTGGGCCGCTTCCCCACCGCGGCTGAACTGGACGCCGCCGTGTCGGACCGCCCTGTGCGCCTGGTGCGGGTGGACGGCCACGCCGCCTGGCTCAACACCAAGGCCATGCAGGCCGCCGGCATCACGCGCGACACCAAGGACCCGGCGGGCGGGCGCATCGAGCGCGACGCCAACGGCAACCCCACCGGCGTGCTGGTCGACAAGGCCATGGCGCTGGTCAACAACGTGATCCCGCCGTATTCGGACGACGACCGCCGCGCCGCGCTGGCCGCCGCGCTGGCGCACATGAACGCGCTCGGCCTGACCGCCGCGGGCGACGCCGGCGTGACCGCGCAGGAGGACCGCATCTACCGCGAGTTCGCCGACCAGGGCAAGCTGACCACGCGCATCTACGGCATGATCCGCGACACCGGCGACGACTTCAAGGCGCTCTCCGCCAAAGGCCCGCTCTCCGGCTACGGCAACGACCGCTACTACCTGCGCGCGGTCAAGCTGTACGGCGACGGCGCACTCGGCAGCCGCGGCGCGGCGCTGATGGCACCCTACTCGGATGACCATGTGCACAGCGGCCTGCTGTTCATGAGCGACGCGGCCATGCAAGCCAGCGTCAAGACGGCGATCAAGGCCGGCTACCAGGTCAACGTGCACGCCATCGGGGACGCCACCAACCACCAGGTGCTGGACGCCATCGAAGTTGCCTACAAGGAAGTCGGCGGCCGCGAACTGCGCAACCGCATCGAGCACGCGCAGGTGGTAGCGCTGCCGGACATCCCGCGCTTCAAGCAGCTCGACCTGATCGCCTCGATGCAGCCCACCCATGCCACCAGCGACATGAACATGGCTGAGGACCGCATCGGCAAGGAACGCATCAAGGGCGCCTACGCCTGGCAGACCATGCTCAAGCAAGGCACCGTGATCGCCGGCGGCTCGGACTTCCCGGTGGAGTCTGCCAATCCCTTCTACGGCCTGCACGCAGCGGTCACGCGTACCGACCACGAAGGCCGCCCGATCAAGGGCTGGCATTCTGAGGAAGCCATGACCCTGACCCAGGCCTTCCGCGCCTTCACGCTGGACGCCGCCTATGCGGAGCACCAGGAAAAGACGCTGGGCTCGCTGGAGCCGGGCAAGTGGGCCGACTTCATCCTGGTCGACCAGGACCTGTTCAAGGTGGCGCCGGCCGAGATCTGGAAGACCCGCGTGACCCAGACATGGGTGGCGGGTGAACGGGTGTACGCGCAGGCCGACAAGCCCTGAGCGGAACTTGATGCCACAAGGCTGAGGACAGCCGCGCGGCTAAAGACTTGACCACTACAGTCGCTCCCTCTCCCCTCACGGGGAGAGGGTTGGGGAGAGGGGCGGTTTGGCTAGGCGCCACCTGAAGCGAAGCCCATGGTGTTTTCCAGCACGCAGGCGTGACGAGCGCCCGCCCTCTCCCCCAGCCCCTCTCCCGCGCGCGGGAGAGGGGAGCACGACAACACAGATCCGGCTCTGTCAGCAGTCTGGGGCCGGCCTTGCGCCGGCCCTTCTTCTTTGCGCTCGCCCCGCCCCCGGCTCCTGTTGCAAACCGGCCGCGGGGCAGTCCAGCTCCATGGCGTTCACTGCGAGCTCGCGTGACGCGCGCGCACATTACAAAAAAAAGCGATCGTGCTGCTGCACGAAATAATGCACCGAGGATCTGGACGAAGAACCTCATCCTTCGAAAATCTGGCCGGATAAATGTGAAAGCCACGCCTCCGCGCGCACAGAAAAGGGGATGTCAGATGCCGGCGCAATCAACGGTGTGACATGCTGCTCTTACATCTTTTTACAGCAGCCGCCGGTCTTCTTGGCTAGCCTTCATTCACTCGCCAACGCACAGCGAACACGAGTCCTGCGCATCCGCGAGTGTCGTTTATGGCCATTGGGCCATGCGCAATCGCCCCACTCCGGCGGTCAGCCGGAGCGCGGGCAATCAACGGACCGGTACGCCCCGGCCCACACAAAGGTGCGCAAGCGGCCCGGCTGGGCTGCAACACAACGCATCGCGGATAAATAAATTGGGGGACAGGTTTTACCAGGAACGAGCGGTCTCGCGGACACGCCCGATGCTATCGGCTTGCCGTTTGTCTTTGCGAACCCGCATCGCGCGAACTTGCCAAAGAGGATGCCATGAGCGAAAAACTGGAACACAGCCGCCCGCCGGCCACGCATCTGCCAACACTACGCACGGACGAACTGGCACCCGCGAGAGGCGGCCGCGAACTGAGCAAACGCCCGCTCTGGCATGTGGTGCCGCGCCTGACCAGCTACGCCGTGGCCATCTTCATCGTCTGGGTGATCCTGACCGTGATGTTCCCGCCAGTGTTCACGCGCTCATCGGAACGCGCCGTGGTCGATGGTCCGGTCAACCTGGTCACCACGCCGGTCGAAGGCGTTGTCGCTGGCCAGCACGTTGCGGTGGGGACATCCTTCGCGCCCGGAGACACGCTGATGAGCGTGCAGAATCCCAATATCGACCGCGCGCTGCTGGTCGAACTGACCGGCAAGAAGCTCGACACCCAGCAACGCTACGACGCCGCCAAGGCCAAGCTCGAAGGGGACCAGAGCCGCCTCGCCGCAACCGACCAGGAGACAAAGAAGTACCAGGCTGCCGCGCAGGCCGAGCATGCCGCCAAGATCCGTGGGATCGAAGCGCGCATGGCGGTCGCCAGGGAACAGGTAGACCAGCAGGAGGACGTGGTGAACCGCAACCAGGCCATGCAATGGGCGGGCGCGGTCAGCGAGGCCTACACCAATGCCTCGCGCTACCAGTTGTCGATCCTGTCGAACTCCAAGGAGGCGATACGCGCCGAACTCGACAACGCGCTCAGCAGCAGCCAGGCGGCCAAGGGCAAGGTGTATCTCTCCAGCACCGACGGCGCGGTGTCCACGCTGGCGCAGCGGCATGACGAGCTGACGGCGGAGATCACCCAGCTCCAGGCGGAGCTGACCCAGCTCGAGCAGTACGGCAAGTCGGTCGACACCTTGATCGCGGAGGAAGAGCAGCGTCTGCAGCGCATGTCCAACCTGGATATCAAGGCCTACGATACGGGCATGGTCCAGGACGTGCTCGCGCCGCCGGGCACGCGCGTCGCGGCCGGCGCGACGTTGCTGCGCAGTACCAACTGCGCGCAACCCCGCGTGGTGGCGGTATTCCCGCGCAGCCTGAGCAACGATATGTTGCCCGGCGCTAAGGTCACGGTGCGCGTTGACGGCGTTGGCACGCCAATGTCCGGCAAGGTGGCCGAGATCCTGCCGCGCGCGCCGGATGGCGAGCAAGCGCGTTACTTCGTGCCGTTCCCGCCCATCGAGAAGAACGAGATCTACCTGATCGCCAAGCTGGACAAGCCGCTGCCGGCGCCGCCGCAACAGGGCGCGGCCACCTCGGCGGACCGCTGCGCGATGGGCCGCTGGGCCAAGGTCAGCCTGGACCAGCCGTGGTGGGGCCACATGCGCACGCTGATCTGATGGCCGCAAACCCGACGCAAGGCAGGAGACCGCCATGAACAGGGCTTCACTCACCTTACGCCGCTGGCTGCTGCCGCCGTTGCTGCTGGCCAGCGTGACGGGGCTGGCCACGCTGCTGGCATCGCCCGCCGCCGGCGCGCAGGCGCCGCCAACGCAAGCGCGGGAGCAGTTGCTGGCGGGCGCATGCCAGGCCATTGCCGCGCGGGTCGCGGCGGTGGCAGGACAGGGACCAGCGATGCCCGG
>NZ_JBIUHC010000100.1:0-38517 GCF_044627735.1 Cupriavidus sp. CuC1
ACAAGCAATACACATCGCACCTTTCCCCCAACCTACAATTCCTGCTCCAAGCTCAACAGACTTTGCGAACGAATCAGTGGAACGGGACACTAGTCGATCCGCGCGCCGCTCGCCTTGACGATCGGCCGCCAGGCCTGGTACTCGGCCGCCACGAACTTGCCGAACGCATCCGGTGTGTATTGCATCGGTTCCGCGCCTTGCATGACGAACTTCTTGCGGATATCGGGGCTATTCACGGCGCTGGCCACGGCCTTGTTCAGCTTGGCGACCACATCGGGCGGCGTGCCCTTGGGAGCGAACAGGCCAAACCACGCGCCGGTTACCAGGTTCTTCACGCCGGCCTCGGCCATGGTCGGCGTCTCGGGCAGCGCTTCGGCGCGCTTGGCACTGGTGACTGCCAGCGGGCGCAGTTGCCCCGCGCGGATATGGCTCATCACCGACGGGATGGTGGCGAACATGAACTGCACGCGCCCGGCCAGCAGGTCGTTCAGGGCGTCGGCGCCCTTGTAGGGCACATGCACGGCGTTGGCGCCGGTGCGCTCGTTGAGCAGCGCGCCGGACAAATGCGCGGCGGTGCCAACCCCCGTGGAAGCAAAGTTCAGCTTGCCGGGGTTTGCCTTGGCATAGGCCACCAACTGGGCGACGTCGCTGGCCGGCACGCTGGGATGCACCACCAGCACGTTAGGCACGTCGGCGATCGGCGCGACCGCGGCCAGCGCGGTTTGCGGGTTGACCTTGAGGTTGGGGTACAGCGTGGGATTGATGGCGACCGGGCCCACCGACGTGGCCAGCAGCGTATAGCCGTCCGGCGCGCTCTTGGCGACGAACTCCGTGCCGATGTTGCCGCCCGCTCCCGGCCGGTTCTCGACGATCACTGTCTGCCCCAGGCTCTGGCCGAGCTGGTTGCCGACTTCGCGGGCGAGGATATCGGTGGTGCCACCCGCGGAGAACGACACCACGATACGGATAGGTTTGCTGGGATAGGTTTCGGCATTGGCGCCGGTGCTGGCACCGGCGATGGCAAGCGAAAGCAGCGCGGCGGCGGCTAGCCGCTGTGGCAGGGTCATGTCTGTCTCCACGAGAATAGAGGTGGTTTCGGCCCGCGCTACTTTGGCGCGTGCCACCAGAGACATGGTACGAAGCTGGTCTCGTCCAGCGTTGATCAAATAGAAACGCTGCTTTCTTTCATGATGATGGCGCGGGCCTTCAGCGCGCCGCCGCCTGGCCTAGCGCGAGCGCTGGTAATGCCGCTCCATTGTCGCGCACTGGCCCAGGTAGTCCAGCAGCCTGGCCGTCCCGGCCGGCAGCGATTGCCGGTCGCGCACGCAAACATAGAAGTTGCGCGTGGCCCACGCATCGGTCAGCGTCAGCAGGCTCAGCCCCATCATCGACAGGTAGTTCTTGGCGATGCCCTCCGGCACCACGGCAATGCCCAGCCCCTCGCGCACCATCCGGCAGCGCGCCTCGAAGTTCGATACCTGCGTCTTGACCGTCAGCGGCCGCGAGATGGTGCTGTTCGCCAGTTGCAGGAAGGCATCGAAGGTATGGCGCGGGAAATAGCCGAGGAAGTTGTAATCCAGCGCTTCTTCCAGTTGCAGCGAGCCTTTGGCTTCCAGCGGGTGGCCGCGCGGCACCACCAGTCCCACCCGGTCCGAGCGGTAGGGCAGGGAGAACACGCCGGGGCTGGGCGCTTCGGCGTGATAGATGCCGATGTCGGCGTCGCCGTTGGAGACCATGCGCGGAATGTCGAAGCTGAACGATTCGATCAGGTCGATGCGGTTGTCCGGCGCGCTGTGCAGGAAGCCGCTGATATCGGTGGGCAGGAACTGGAGGATGGTGGAGCGGTTTGCCGCCAGGCGGATCTTGGCGATGCCGTCCATCGAATAGGTGACGAGCGCCTCTTCGGCCAGCTTGATGCTGCGGACGATGGCCCTGGCATGCTGGTAGAGCATGGCGCCGGCCGGCGTGGGCTCCACGCCGCGGCCATGGCGCACCAGCAGCGCGGTGCCGACATGGCGCTCCAGCTCGGAGATGCGTTTGCTGGCTGCCGAGGTGACGAGGTGTTGGCGTTCGGCTGCGCGCGAAAGGCTTTTTTCCTCGACGGCGGCGATGAGAACTTCCAGGGAGGCGATATCCATGCGGGTGTCTGCGGCTAGGTGAGTCTGTGCGCGTCTGTGTGCGGCGGGCGCGGCGGGCGTGGCGCACGAAGGCGCCAGGGATGGCCTGCCATGCTATGCAGGCTCGCCGCCAACGTCAAACCGGATTTTCCCGGGCGCGGCAGGTCGTTCGCCAAATGCGTCGGCAGCCATGCTTGTGCGGCCCCGGTGCATGCCATTTCGCCACCGTGCTCGGGAGCCTTCACCAAATTTCAAAGCTCCCCGGCGGGCGATCCCTAACATCGGGGTCAAGGCGGCAGGCAATGTGCCATCAAGCCGCCAACGAGACAAACAATGATGAGGAGCACTGCATGGTGATCGATGAACTGGCCGAATACGTCGGCGCTGAGGGACGGCGCACACTGTCGCCCGAGGTCCTCCATTATGGCAAGCGCGCCGTGATCGACTGGTTTTCCGCGCTGTTTCCCGGCACGCGCATGTCGCCGGGGACCAACCTCGTCGAGGCGCATCGCGCCGAGCTGGGCGTGGGCGCGGCCACCGTGATCGGCCATGGCACAACGGCGTTCCCGGCCACGGCCGCCTGGATCAACGGCAGCGCGTCGCATGCCGCGGAATTCGACAATATCTTCCGGGACGCGGTCTACCATCCCGGCTGCCCGACCATCTCCGCCGCGCTGGCGCTGGCCGAAGACCGGGATGCCACAGGCGAGGCCTTCCTGCGGGCGGTGGTGGCAGGCTACGAGGTCTCCACCCGCATCGGCGCAGCAATCCAGCCCGCGCACTATCGCTATTTCCATACCACCGGCACCGTGGGCTGCTTCGGCAGCGCGGCGGCCAGCGCCTTGCTGCTGGCGCCGGGAGACGCGCGCGTGGCCGCGGATGCGCTGGCTACTTCCGCTACCTTTGCCTCGGGTTTGCAGCAGGCCTTCC
This sequence comes from Cupriavidus sp. CuC1, assembly GCF_044627735.1. Taxonomy (NCBI): domain Bacteria; kingdom Pseudomonadati; phylum Pseudomonadota; class Betaproteobacteria; order Burkholderiales; family Burkholderiaceae; genus Cupriavidus; species Cupriavidus sp. CuC1. The sequence goes on from NZ_JBIUHC010000100.1 coordinate 3,048, forward strand.
GCTCGGATGCGATGACCAAGGCGCTGCACGCCGGGCACGCCGCCATGGTGGGCGTGCAGGCGGCGCAGGGCGCTGCCGTGGGCGTCAATGGCGTGCACGACATCCTGGAAGGCTCGGCCGGCTTCGGCGCGGCGCTGTGCGGCAGCCCCGACTGGTCGACGGTGGGGCAGGGGCTGGGCACCACCTACAACGTCCTGAGCATCACGCAGAAGAACCACGGCTGCTGCGGCCATACCTTCGCCGCCATCGATGCGGCGATCGAACTGGTGCGCGAGCATGGCATCGATGGCGCCGATATCGAGGCGGTCACCGTGTGGGCATACCAGGCCACCATCGACGTGACCGGCAACGCCAATCCCGTTACCGCGTTCGAAGCGCGCTTCAGCCTGCCCTATGTGGTCTCGCATGGCATCCTGCGCGGGGCAGTGCGGCTCGACGCCTTCTCCGATGCGCGCCTGCGCGACCCGCAGATCCGGCAACTGATGAAGCGCGTCACCCTGCATGCGGACCCGGAACTGACAGCGGCATTCCCGCGCCAGCGCGCGGCGCGCGTTGAGATCCTGTGCAGGAGCGGCGTGCGCCATGCGCTGTTTGCCCCTTACCGCAAGGGCGATCCCGAATCCCCGCTGGACGACGCCACGCTAAGCGACAAGTTCATGGAGCTGGCCGCGCCGGTGATCGGCAACGGCACCGCCGAAGGCTTGCTGGCTGCCCTGTGGCAACTGGATACCGGCAGCGTGCGCGGGCTGCGGCTCGCCGGCCTCGGCGCGGCGTGAAGCATGAACCCGATGACTGTAGAGACAACCATGGCTGAACTGGACCCACAAAGCGCCCCGGCAAAATCCGCCAGCCTGGCCAAGGCGCTGTTCTCGCCGGACACGGTAGCATTGGTGGGCGCGTCCAGCGATATCACCAAGAACACCGCCCGGCCCATGCGCTTCATGCGCAAGCACGGCTACCGGGGCACCATCTACCCGATCAACGCCACTCGCGCCGAAGTGCTGGGCGAGAAGGCCTATCCCAGCCTGGCGGCGGTGCCGGGACCGGTGGAGCATGCCTTTGTCATGGTGCCGGGCAAGCACGTGGAAGCCGCGCTGGAGCAATGCGCGGCCAAGGGCGTGCAGGTGGTGACGGTCTTCTCGGACGGCTTCGCGGAAGTGGGCGAGGCCGGCATGGCCGCGCAGCAGGCGCTGGTGCGCAAGGCCCGGGCGCAGGGCGTGCGCCTGATCGGGCCGAACAGCATCGGCGTGGTCAATGTGGCGTCCGGCGCGGTGCTGTCCGTCAATGCCGTTCTGGAAATGGACGAGCTGCACGCCGGCAGCATCAGCGTGATCTCGCAAAGCGGGTCGATGCTGGGCGCGCTGCTGTCGCGAGGCGCCGCGCGCGGGCTGGGCTTTGCCAAGCTGGTGTCGGTCGGCAACGAGAGCGACATCGGCGTGGGCGAGTTGGTCGACCTGCTGGTGGACGATGACGCCACCAAGGTCATCCTGCTCTTCCTGGAGACGATCCGGGACGCCGCCGTGCTCGGGCCGGCGCTGCGCCGCGCGCGGCAGGCCGGCAAGCCGGTCATCGCTTACAAGCTCGGCCGCTCGGCGCAGGGCGAGGCGCTGGCCCAGTCCCACACCGGCGCACTCGCCGGCAACGACGCCGCCGTGGATGCCTTCCTGCGCAAGTACGGCGTGATGCGCGTGGAGATGCTGGAGACGCTGTTCGAAGCGGCGCCGCTGGCCCTGCGTTATGGCCAGTGGGTGCCCGCGCTCCAGCGCAATCCCCGCGTGGCCGTGGTGACCACCACGGGGGGCGGCGCGGCCACCGTGGTGGATCGCCTGGGCCTGTCCCAGATCGACGCCGTGGCGCCGCCGGATGCCTTCGTGGCGCACATGGCCGGGCGCGGCGTGCGTATCCGCCAGACGCCCATCATCGACCTGACGCTGGCGGCGACCAGCGCGCAGTACAAGGACCTGGTCGAGCAACTGCTGCTGAGCGACTGGTGCGACGCCGTGCTGTGCGTGGCGGGTTCATCCGCGCAGTTTCACCCGGAGCTTGCCGTACGGCCCATGGTGGAAGCCGCCGGGGCCGGCCATAAGCCGCTGATCGCGTTCCTCGCGCCGGAGGCCGGTGCGTCGCTGCAGGTGCTGCAGGCAGCGGGCATCCCGGCCTTCCGCACGCCGGAGGCCTGCGCGGACGCGCTGGCGCAGTTGTTCAAGGCCGCGCGGGCGCACCCCGAGGCTGACGAGGCCATCGCGCCGCTCGGCTGGCCGGCGGGCTTACCCGTGGCGGGCAACCTTTCGGAGTACGAGGCGGCCGGCGCATTCGCGGCGCTGGGCGTGCCGGTTGCGCCCCTGGCGCTGATGCCGGTGGGCGAGTGCAGGCACAAGATTCCCTATCCGGTGGTGGCCAAGATCTGCTCGCGCGACATCCTGCACAAGACGGACGTGGGCGGCGTACGCGTCGGCGTGCGCGACACGGAGGAATTGCAGCGCGCCATGGCGGGGATCCTGGCGGATGTCGGCCGCGCCGCGCCGCAGGCCCGGCTCGACGGCATCCTGGTGCAGCGCATGGAGGACAAGCTGCTGGAGCTGATGCTTGGCTACCGGGACGATCCGCTGGTGGGGCCCATCGTCATGCTGAGCGCGGGCGGCATCGCGGCCGAGCTACGTCCGGACGTCAGCCTGCGCCCGGCGCCGGTGACGCACGACGATGCCATGGAGATGATCGGCGAAGTGCGCAGCACCGCGCTGATCCGCGGCTTCCGCGGGCTGCCGCGCGGGGACATCGGGGCGCTCGCCGATGCCATCGTGCGCTTTTCCCGGCTGGCGGCCTTTGAGGGCGTGCGCGTGCTGGAGGCCGAGATCAATCCGCTGTTCGTGCGCGCCGATGGCGTGGTCGGCGTGGACTGCGTGGTCCGGCTGGCTGAGCAAAACTGAACAGAACCGAACTGAACATAGTACTGGAGACAACCATCATGGATTTCAAGCTGACCCCGGAGCAGGCCGAATTCGAACGCGCCGTGACGCGCTTTGCCGAGCACGAGCTGCGCGCCGGCTCCGTCGCCCGCGCCCATACCGATGAGTACCCGTGGGATGTGGCCCGCAAGATGAGCGAGCAGGGCCTGCTGGGCATCACCATTGCCGAGGCCGACGGTGGCCAGGGTGGCAGCCTGATGGACGCCATCATCGCCATCCAGGCTGTTGCCTCGATCTGCCCGCGCAGCGCCGACGTCATCCAGGCTGGCAACTTTGGCGCCATCCGCGTGTTGGCGGAGTACGGCTCGCCGGCGCAGAAGGACAAATGGCTGCGCCGCCTGCTGGCCGGCGAGGCGCTGATCTCCGTCGGCATGACCGAGCCCGAGGCCGGCTCCGCCGTGACCGAGCTGCGCACCACGGCCACGCCCGACGGCGACGATTTCCTGATCAACGGCACCAAGGTCTTCACCACCCACGGCCCGCACGCCGACGTGATCCTGGCCTACGTGCGCTTTGGCCCGGGCGTGGGCGGCATCGGCTCCGTGCTGATCGATACCAAGCTGCCGGGCGTACGCATCGGGCAGCGCTCCAGGTTCATGTCCGGCGAAGAATGGGCGCAGATCTACTTCGAGGACGTGCGCATCCCGGCTTCCGACGTGCTGCTGGGCGAGGGCGGCTTCAAGAAGCAGATCGCCGGCTTCAATGTCGAGCGCATGGGCAACACGGCGCGCTCGCTGGCGCTTGGGCGCTATGCCTACCAGGTGGCGCGTGACTGGGCGATGCAGCGCAAGCAGTTCGGGCGCCTGCTGTGCGAGTTCCAGGGCCTGCAATGGAAGTTCGCCGAGATGAAGATCAAGCTCGATGCCGGCCAACTGCTGCTGTACAGGGCGGCTGCCAATGCGGACAGCGGCTTTCCCTCGGCGGAAGAAACCGCGATTGCCAAGGCGTTCTGCAACCAGGCGGGCTTCGACGTGGCCAACGAGTCCCTGCAGGTGATGGGCGGCATGGGCTACAGCCAGGAGGCGCTGGTGGAGTATTGCCTGCGCCGTTGCCGCGGCTGGATGATCGCCGGCGGCTCCATTGAAATACTCAAGAACCGCATCGCCGAAGCGGTGTTCGAGCGGACCTTCTCGCAGCGCCCGGAAAAGGCGGCTGCGCCGAAGGCAGCCTGATCCGCCAGCAGTGGAAGCTCGCCACGGGTGCGCTTTTGCGTACAACGGAAACCGGGGCGCCGGCAAGCTTGCCGTCGCCCCTGTGCGTTGTGCGCGGCCAGCCATGCGACGCCAGTGGCACCCGGCGGCAAACTTGGCTAGAGTGGGAACCTCATACAGTTCGCGTCATGCATGAGGATATCAATGGAAGCCCAGCGCCTGCAGTTCCCGGGAAGTGATGGTCAGCAACTCTCCGCGCGGCTGGATTTGCCGGTTGGCCCGGTTCGCGCCTTTGCCTTGTTCGCCCATTGCTTCACTTGCGGCAAGGACGTGCTGGCGGCGACGCGTATCGCGCAGGCGCTGACGGCACATGGCATCGCCGTGCTGCGCTTTGATTTCACCGGTCTTGGCGGCAGCGGCGGCGATTTCGCCAATACAAATTTCTCTTCCAACGTGGCCGACCTGCTGGCGGCGGCGGAGTATCTGCGGCACCATCACCGGGCGCCGGCCTTGCTGATCGGCCACAGCCTGGGCGGCGCGGCGGTGCTCAGCGCCGCGCACGGCATCCCCGAAGCCAAGGCGGTCGTCACCATCGCCGCGCCGAGCGATCCCGGCCACGTGGTCGGCCTGTTCGGCGACCAGGCCGCGCGCATCGAAGCCGATGGCGAGGCCGAAGTCCGGCTTGCGGGCCGGCCGTTCAGGATCAAGCGGCAATTCATCGAAGACGTGGCCGAGCAGAAACTGCTCGACAACGTGAGCAAGCTGCGCAAGGCGCTGCTGGTCATGCATGCGCCGCAGGACGACACCGTCGGCATCGACAACGCCACCCAGATCTTCATTGCCGCCAAGCACCCCAAGAGCTTCGTCTCGCTCGACCGCGCCGATCACCTGCTCACGCGCAAGGCCGATGCCGTGTACGTGGCCAATACCATCGCGGCATGGAGCCAGCGCTATCTGGATATCGATGCCCTGGATGTGCCGGCCGCGGTGGCCGAAGAAGGGCTGGTGCGGGTCGAGGAAAGCCACGCCGGCAAGTACCAGCAACGCATCACCGCCGGGCCGCACCACCTGCTCGCGGACGAGCCGGTATCGTTTGGCGGGCTCAACGGCGGGCCGGCGCCTTACGACCTGCTGCTGGCCGCTCTGGGCGCCTGCACCGCGATGACGATGCGCATGTACGCGGAGCGCAAGGGCTGGCCGCTGGAGCACGTGGCAGTGACGCTGCGCCACGAGAAGATCCACGCGACCGATTGCGCCGAATGCTCCACCACCGAAGGCAAGATCGACTGGATCGAGCGGGAGATCACCATGCGTGGCCCGCTGGACGACGCGCAACGCACGGCGCTGCTGGAGATCGCCGACAAGTGCCCGGTCCACCGGACCCTGCATTCGGAGGTGGTGGTGCGGACTCACCTGGCGGAGACTGCAGCCACGTAGGCGGCCTGCGGGCCGCCTACAGGCCGCCGGCACGAACCGGAACAGGCGCGGCCTACGAGGCTGTCCCCTCCCGTTTTGGCTGGACCGCTCAGAGCAAGGTCGTCTCGATCCGCGACGCACCCTTCAGGAACAGCGTCACCGGCGTGCGCTCGCAGATCTGCGCGATCCGCTCGCGCTCGGCCTCGCCCAGTTCCACCCCGCTAAGCCGGACTTCGCGCCGGATGAAGCGCGCCTCGTCCTTGCCCTGGAAAACCGCCGTCACTTCCACGTCCGCCACGGGCCATTGTTTCCTCTGCATGTACATCTTCAGCGTGATGGCGGTGCAGGACACCAGCCCGGACAGCACTAAGGCAAAGGGCGGCGGACCCTGGTCCGTGCCGCCCAGCCCGGCGGACTCGTCGCCGACCAGCGCGTGGCTGCCGGCCTGCAGGTGCACCAGGTAGTTGGCATCGGCCGCGCCGATCCGGGCGGTGGCTTGGGAATTTGACATGGCATTTCCTAGGGTTGTCGGTGTGGATGTTTGTGTGGTTTGTGCTCAATATTATGCGGGAGCGCGCCGCAGGGAAAGGCTCTTCTCGGCATATTTGCTGCTTGTCATCGACATTGGGGGGGGCGGGGCGCCGCACCCACCTGAGGCCCCCGGCGGCGCGGGCGCGCCTACACTGTAACCATCACTCCAAGACGAGGGGCGCGCATGGAAGCATCGCAAGTCTTGCCGTTGCTGCTGCATTTCGACCAGCATCTGGGTCCTGCCATCGCGGAATACGGCATCCTGGTCTACGGCATCCTGTTCGCCATCGTGTTCTGCGAGATCGGGTTGTTGCCGCTGTTCTTCCTGCCCGGTGACCCGCTGCTGTTCATCTGCGGCGCGTTCTGCGCCTCGGGAGCGCTCAAGCTATGGATCCTGCTGCCCGTGCTGCTGGTTGCCGCGGTGGCCGGCAACCTGCTGAACTACGCCATCGGCAAGGCAATCGGGGCGCGCGTGCTCACCGGCGGCTACCGCTGGATCAACCGCGACGCACTGCGCAGGACGCATGACTTCTACCAGCGCCACGGCAGCCTGACTTTGCTGCTGTCCCCCTTCGTCGCCGTGGTGCGCACCTTTGCCCCCTTCGTTGCCGGCGTGTCCGCCATGCCCGCGACGCGCTTCGCGCTGGCCGCGAGTGCTGGCGCCACGGTGTGGGTGGTGTCGCTGCTGGTCGGTGGTTATCTCTTCGGCAATGTGCCGCTGGTGCGCGACCATATGAGCGCCATTGTCTTGCTTGGGCTTGCGCTTGGGCTGGGGTCGTTGGTAGTGGCGAGCGCGTGGCGGGCGGTCAGGGGGAGGCAGGGGGCGCGGGGCTAAGTAGTGTGCGGTTGCGGCGGCGCGCAGGCGCATGGATATTGAAAGTATCGAGTTGCATGGCTTCTCGTGGCGGATCGGTAACACAAAAAAGTACCCATGATTTTGTGCTAAATTATGTGCTTTATTGCGGGCAATTAACGGGCTGGGAGCCTGTCCATGCAGTGCGAGTGGAACCCGCTACATCAGGCAACCAAAAAATATGACTGTCACACGCGCCATCTACGCGACCGCGACCGTAAGCATCACGGACCTTCGCCGCAACCCCGGTGCCATCATTGAGGAGGCCGGGAACGAACCCGTGGCAGTCCTCAATCACAATCGCCCGGCCGCATACCTGGTTCCCGCCCAGGCTTTCGAAGCACTCATGGACAGGCTCGAGGACATCGAGCTTGCAGAAATCGTTCGGCAGCGTCGTGGCGGGAAGGCCATAAAGGTGTCGCTGGATGAGTTATGAGCTTGCCTTTCACGAGGACGCCTTGAAGGAATGGACGAAGCTCGATGCGTCGATCAAGGATCAGTTTCGAAAGCAGCTCGAGAAACGTCTGGCCGAACCCCGGGTGCAGTCTGCCAAGCTCAGCGGCAAGGACATGAAAGACGTGTACAAGATTAAGCTGCGCGATGCCGGGTACCGACTGGTGTACGAGGTTTGCGATCGTACCGTCACTGTGCTGGTGCTCGCTGTTGGACGACGGGCAAGAGTGAGGCTTATCGCCGGGCCGGTGTGAGGCGATAGCGGCCACATTGTTTTGCTCGACCTATGGTTCGCCTTTTCCATTGCGCGTAGTAACTGCATCATCCTCGAGCGCGAACCCTACGAACACAAAAAGCAGCTTTCCACCACCTTGGCTCGGCCTTCGGCGGCTCGCACCTTGCCGTCGGGCCCGTCCTGGTGGCAGGTGTTGAGCACGCGGATCCGGCCGTCCTCGCGCAGGCTGTACTGCGCGGTGACTGGCTCGCAGCCGCGTTCGAAGCGGTGGGAGGTGCTGCCGTGGCGCAGCCGATTCATGTGCGCTGTACGGCATGCATGCGCATCCCCAAGCCGGCAGAGTCAGGTTCGCTCCTTTTCAGCCTCATTTGGCCTTGCTCTCCAACCTTCATCGTTTTGTCATCCGCACCACCCAGAATGCGCTCACTGTTGATGCAAGGAGAGTGGGATGACGCATGCGATTGAAGTGCGCGGCCTGTCCAAGTCGTTCCAGGCGGGACGCAAGGCGCTGGATAACGTGAGCCTTGCCGTTGCCCCTGGTGAAATGGTGGCGCTGCTGGGTGCCTCGGGCTCGGGCAAGTCCACGTTGCTGCGCCATGTGGCGGGCTTCATCGCCGCCGACGCGGGTGGCGCTGGCGAGGTGCTGGTCAATGGCCGGGCCATCCAGCAAGGCGGCCGGCTGGCGCACGATGTGCGCGCAGCACGGGCAGAGATTGGTTTTGTATTCCAGCAGTTCAACCTCGTGGGCCGCCTGCCGGTGATCACGAACGTGCTGACCGGCATGTTGCCGCGCGTGCCGCTGTGGCGCAGCCTGATCCGTTTCTTCCGTGTCGATGAGATCGGCGCAGGGTTCGAAGCGCTTGCCCAGGTTGGTATAGACGACTATGCCTTTCAGCGAGCTTCCACCTTGTCGGGCGGCCAGCAGCAGCGCGCGGCCATTGCCCGCACGCTGGTGCAGAACGCGCGGGTGATCCTGGCCGACGAGCCGATTGCTTCGCTGGATCCCGAATCGGCACGGCGCGTGATGGAGTTGCTGGCGCAGATCAACCGCACGCGCCGCGTGGCGGTCGTGGTGTCGCTGCACCAGGTGGATGTGGCGATGCGCTATTGCCCGCGCGTGGTCGCGCTGCGCCACGGCAAGGTGGTCTACGACGGCCCGTCGGCGGCGCTGACCCCGGCCATGCTGCGCGAGCTCTATGGCACGGAAGCCGCCGAGCTGCTGCCCGACGGCGCGGGGCTGGAGGTTGCCGCGCCCGCCATGCTGCACGGCGGCCTGGCGGCAGCCTGACTGGCCGCCTGGTTGTTCCTTTATTTCTTCGCAATTTTTCCCGCAAGCACCCCCAACAAGGCTTTTCCTCGGAGTTCCCCTATGCTGCGCAGAACCCTTTTCGCCCTGATCGTCACGAGCGCCGCTGGCGCGCTCTCGCTGCCCGCCTTTGCCCAGGAAGGCAAGGTACTCAACATGGGCTTTATCTCGACGGAAACCTCGTCCAACCTGAAGTCCGCCTGGCAGCCCGTGGTCGATGACCTGAGCAAGCAGCTGGGCGTGCAGGTCAAGCCGTTCTTCGCCTCCGACTACGCCGGCATCATCGAAGCGATGCGCTTCAACAAGGTGCAGATTGCCTGGTTCGGCAACAAGTCCGCCATCGAGGCTGTTGACCGCGCCAACGGCGAAGTGTTCGCCTCGGTGATCGACAAGGACGGCAATCCCGGCTACTGGTCGCTGCTGATCGTCAACAAGGACAGCAACCTGAAGACGCTCGATGACGTGCTCAAGCAAGGCAAGACGCTGAGCTACGGCGCGGGCGATCCGAACTCCACCTCGGGCACCGCCGTGCCGGGCCACTACCTGTGGGGCGCCCACAAGATCGAGCCGAAGACCTTCTTCAAGACGGTGCGCGTCAGCAACCACGAAACCAACCTGCTGTCGGTGCTGAACAAGCAGGTCGACGTGGCGGTCAACAACACCGAGAACATGGAGCGCTACCGCATCAACACCGGCAAGAACGCCTATGACCAGGTGCGCGTGCTGTGGAAGTCGCCGTTGATCCCGGCGGATCCGCTGGTCTACCGCAAGGACCTGCCGGCCGATGTCAAGGCCAAGGTGCAGACCTTCTTCGTCAACTATGGCAAGGGCGCCGACGCCACGCGCGAGAAAGAGAACCTCGCCAAGCTGACCTACCAGGGCTTCCGGGCGTCCAACGACAACCAGCTGGTGCCGATCCGCCAGATCGAGCTGGCCCGCGAGAAGTCCAAGATCGAGTCGGACACCACGATGGCTGCGCCGGACAAGGAAAAGCGCCTTGCCGACCTGAGCAGCAAGCTGGCTGAGCTCGACAAGATCGCCGCCAGCGCGCAGTAAAGCGCCACATCCGGCCCGCCCCATTGCCGGGGCGGGCCGCACATTGCAGCCTCACCTTTGCTTTAGCCCACGATTAGCCCACGTATTCATGCATCCTCCCGCCAACCCCACCATGATCCCAGCCACTCCGCCTCGTGCCGCCCGCCCGCCGCGTGCCAGCCTGCCTGTCATGTTCGTCTGGGCGGTGGTGCTCGCCTTGCTGGTCATGTCATGGCAGGGTGCCGACATGCGACCGCTTGACCTGTGGAAGGACTCCGGCAACATGGCGAAATTCGCCGCCGACTTTTTCCCGCCCAGCTTCCGCGACTGGCGCATCTACCTGGACGAGATGCTGGTGACCGTGCAGATCGCGATCTGGGGCACCTTCCTGTCCATCGTGTTTGCCGTGCCGCTGGGCCTGGCGTGTTCCGCCAACATCGTGCCGGCCTGGGTCTACCAGCCGATGCGCCGCGTGATGGATGCCTGCCGCGCCATCAATGAGATGGTGTTTGCCATGCTGTTTATCGTGGCGGTGGGGCTGGGCCCCTTCGCCGGCGTGCTCGCGCTGTGGGTGCACACCACCGGCGTGCTCGCCAAGCTGTTCTCGGAAGCCGTGGAGGCCATCGACCCGCGCCCCGTGGAAGGCGTGCGCGCCACCGGCGCCAGCGCGCTCGAAGAGGTGGTCTATGGCGTGATCCCGCAGGTGCTGCCGCTGTGGATCTCCTATGCGTTGTACCGCTTCGAATCCAATGTGCGCTCGGCCACGGTGCTTGGCATCGTCGGCGCGGGCGGCATCGGCACCGTGCTGTGGGAGATCATCCGCAGCTTCCAGTATGCCGAGACCTGCGCGGTGATCATCATCATCGTCGGCTTTGTCACGGCCATCGATTTGTTGTCCGCCCGGATCCGCAAGGCGCTGGTTTGATAGCGGGATCAACCCGCGCGGATACCCCAGCTTTCACACACCAATCGACATGACGATCCTCAGGCGCATCGAAATCCTCTTCTCCGGCCACGGCACCGCCTTCTACGGCGGCGAGGCAATCACCCAGACCGAGCATGCGCTGCAGTGCGCGCAACTTGCCGAGCAGGCCGGCGACCCCGAGCCGCTGATCGTCGCCAGCCTGCTGCACGACCTCGGCCACCTCGTGATGTCCGAGGACAGCACGATCGACATGCGCCACCAGGAAGTCGGTGCCGACCTGCTGGCCGTCGGGTTTGGGCCGGAGGTGACCGAGCCGGTGCGCATGCATGTGGCGGCCAAGCGCTACCTGTGCGCTATCGAGCCGGGCTACCAGGCCACCCTGTCGCCAGCCTCGCAACACAGCCTGGCGCTGCAGGGCGGCCCCTTTGACGCGGCCCAGGCGCAAGCCTTCGGCGGGCATCCCCACGGGCCGGCAGCCGTGCGCCTGCGCCGCTACGACGACCTGGCCAAGGTCGTCGGCCATGCCACGCCGCCGCTGGAGTACTACCTTCCAATGGTGGCGCGCTGCCTGCGGCGCGCTCCCTGATCCGGTTCGCACTTACGCCATCTCACTCGATACCGATATCCCCATGGACCTGTCAGACGCACGCCGCACAAGCGGCGGCCCGACCCTTCATGAAGTGACCGGCACCGATGCCGAGTTGCTGCAGGTTGCCGCCTTGCTCTCCGAAATGGATGGCGAGACACCGCTGCCTTTGCAACGCATGCGCGAGCTGTTCACCCAGCTCAAGGCGATGCCGGACTATCGCTGCTACCTGATGTGCAGCGCCGCCGGCGAAGCGCTCGGCACGTTCTGCCTGTTTTCCGGTGCTGGCGCACGACGGCCGCAGCGAGGCCATCGTGGAAAGCGTGGTGGTGACCCACGCCGCGCGCGGCACCGGCGTGGGCACGGCCATGATGCACGCCGCCATGCGGCTGGCCGAGGAGGCGGGCGCCTCCAAGCTGGCGCTATCGTCCAGCGCGCGCCGGCTGCAGGCGCATCAGTTTTACCGGCGGCTTGGGTTTACGGAGCATGGGACGAGTTTCAGTATTGGGTTGCCGGTGGCGAGCCCGCACCTCTGATTGCATCCCGCGCGTCGAATCGCACGGCCGATCAAGCCGCATCTCGAACGGGCTCGCTCGCCCGCGAGTCAGGTACGGCCGACGAAACCACTGAGACGTAGTCGCTCAGTATAACCGTGAAGTCCACATCCTTGGACGTGTAGCGCTTGATCGGGATACCTGCCGAGGCAAGAACCTCGTTCTTCTGCGCATCGCGGCGTTTGGCGTTCTCGGAGCCATGCGATGCGCCATCGAGCTCGATGACGTAGAGCGGACGCAATGTCTTTCGCTCGCAAACCAGGTAGTCCACATATTTCTGTGAGAACTGGTTGCGGGCTTCCCGAGTTTTACCCTTGTGTTGCACAAAGGCTGACATTGCGACCTGGGGGAAAACATGCGCGTTTCGCAGCGCCATCACCAAGCGATCATATAACTCAATCTCGTCCTGCCGCATAAACGGCGCCTTGCGAGCAAACTGGAATCCCTTGGACGTCCGGGAGCCGCCTCCGCGATTTGCTTTGAGCGCAGAAATCACCACCAGTACAACGACGAACAGTATTGCGACGCCGATTAGCGCTTTCATGCGACCCCCAATGTAATTGTTATGCCGGGGATTCTATCGCAGCGCCATTCACATGCTTACGCGCGGCGCGCCAGCGCTACCCCTGCCGCTTGCCGCCGCTGGGCCTCACCGCCTCCCGCCCGACCCCAGGCGCCTTCTCCGCCGGCACCTCGATACTCTCGCGAAAACGCTGCGTAACAGCTGTCTCGGCCAGCGCGTGATACGCCGGGCGAAGGCGTGGAGCTGAAGCTGGCCTTGTCCGACATGGCCTTCACCATGCTGTCGCATCTCGGCCTGCTGGCCGAGGCCGAATTGCTGCAGCAGGAGCGGCCGTCGATCGGCAACCACCTGTATGGCGCCTTTGGCCGCGACTTCGGCACGCTGGACGGCGGCCGACTGATGGTGGCGCCGCCGTCGGCCGGCTGCACGATGCCGGCGTTGTGGCGGGCCCGGAGCGGGACCCTACGGCTGGTGCTGGCGCGTGCGCTCGTGCGTGAGCCGCATCAACGCGCTCGCCGCATCCTCCAGCACGCCGCTGTTGTCGATCACCGTCAGCCGGCACCCCGCCGGCACGGCGAACGGCTCGCCGGCGCGCTGCAGGCGCCGCACGATGGCTTGCTCGTCCTCGCGGCCGCGCAGCCGCAGGCGCTCTCCCAGCACGTGCAGGCGCACGCTGACCTGCACGGCGTGCAGGGCCGGATAGCGCGCGTGGGCGGCGGCCAGGTGCTCGCGTGACCCGTTCACGACGACGCACAAGCCTTGCGACAGCCAGTCGTCGAGCTCGATCCCGATGCCGTAGCACAAGCCGTGGCTGCGCCAGTGCAGCGCAAATCCGCCTTGCGCGGCCCGGTCCTCGAAATCCGCGGGGGTGATCGCCACGCTGTCTTCATCGGCGCTGCTGGCGCGGGTGATGTAGCGCTGCGCCACGCGTACCCGCGCGTCGTCCCGCAGCTTTTCGCGCATCACGCGCAGCAGCGAATCCTTGCCACTGCCGGAGGGGCCCATCAGGTAGACCAGGCGGCTGCCGTCTGGGGCTTCGGCACAGGGCGCGGCGAAGTCGGCCCGTGCCGCGGTGCTCGTTGCCTTGGCGCTCATGCCGTGGCTTCCAGCATGGCCGCGCCTGCGGCATCGGTGGTGCTGCCGTCGAAGCCGTAGTGGCGGGCCGCCACGAAGGGCGCATCGGGCGCAGGCTGCGCGAACAGGCTGACATCGCGTACCGCCATCGGCTGTTGCAGCAGCGGGCCGCTGGCGGCTTGCAGCAGGGCGATGGCCGCGGTCTGTTCGGCCTCATCGAGCATGCCCGTAAGCGTGATGTGGAAGATGAAGGTCTCGAACGCGTAGGGGTAGCCCCAGGCGTCGAGCATGCGCCGGGCTGCCTCGCTCAGCCGCCCCGGCTTGCGGCGTGCCAGCTCGGCAGGGGTGGGCAGCGCGCGAAAGGCGTCGAACTCCTGCACCGCTGCGTCTGCCAGCGCGTGCATGCGGGCATTGGCGCTGGCGTCGTCGCCGAGGCACCAGGCCAGGAAGCCACGCAGGTTGTGCAATGCAAGCGGCACGGCAAAGGGCTGGCGGTCCAGCGCGAAGGCGCGCATGGCGGCGTCCAGCCCGGCCGGTGTCTGGCCGTCCGCCAGCCGGAACGGGGCCTTGAGCGTGGCATGCAGGCCATAGTGGGCCGGTGCTTCAGTCCAGCGGGCAATGCGGGCATCGTCCGGTGCGGGGCGCGCCATCGCCTCGCCCGTTTCGGCGCTGCGGCCCAGCCATTGCTCGCCTACCAGCCGATAGGGCGCGGCCGGGTTGAGGTAGATGGCGTAGCGGTAGGCCTGTGACAATGGATTGTTCGACATCGGGCTCGGCATCCTGGTCATGCGGGTCAGGCCGCGCGCCGCTCGCCGCCGGACTGCACCAGCGGGAAGGCGCGCGTGGCTTGGTGCAGCACACCGCCGACGATGGTGGCGCAGACCTGGGGCAGGGCGGGGTCGCGGTCGTCGACGATGATGGCGTCGGCGCGCAGGCCGGGGCTGAGCGTGCCGCGATCATGCATGCCGGCGGCGCGCGCCGGGTTGCGCGAGACCAGGTCCCACGCAGCCGGCAAGGGCAGCACGCCAAGCTGGGCCACCCGGAATGCGGCTTGCAGGGGCGCCGGGTAGTAGTAATCGGAGGCCAGCACGTTGCACAGCCCGGCGGCGATCATCTCGGTGGCATCCGGGGCGCCGGTGTGGCTGCCGCCGCGGATCACGTTGGGCGCGCCGAATACGGCGTGGTTGCGCAGGGCGTGGGCGGCGCGGGCCACGTCCACGGTGAGCGGGAACTCCGCCACGGTGCAGCCTTGCTGGTGGTAGCGCTGGCGGGTGGCGGCATCGCCGTCGTCGTGCGAGGCGACTTGCAGGCCGGCGGTGCGGGCGGCGGCAATCAGCCGGGCCACGCCTTCGGGCACCTTGCCAGCCTGTGCGGCAGCTTGTTCCAGCCGCTGGCGGAAGATGACCGGGTCGCACTCCGCGCGGTCCGCATACTGCGCCAGCTTGCGCGCGTCGTGGATGCGCGATGCCATCAGCGGCAGGTGGTCGTTGATGGCCAGGAAGCGCACCTTGCCGCTATCGATCCACGCCAGCGCGGTTTCCAGTCCCGCCAGGTGGTGCGCCTCGAAGCGCAGGTGCACATGATGCTGCGCGCCAAGGGTGCCGCGCATGCGTTCCAGGCCGTCGAACATGCGCTGGGCATAAGCCTCGCCGCGCAGGCCGCCTTCCCACGATAGCGTCACGCCGTGCAGCTCGGTGGTGATGCCATGCGCGAGCAACTGGCGGTCCACGTCGAACAGCGCGCTGGTGTACGGAAAGCTCACGCCGGGGCGCGGCATCACGGCGCGCTCGAAGGCGTCGCCGTGAATGTCCACGATGCCGGGCAGCACCAGCAGGTCGCCCGCATCGAGGGCAGGCCCTGCTGTGCTTGCCGGCCCGGCCAGGCAACCGTCGCGCAACGCGAAGGCGGCCGGCACAATGCCGTTGGCGGTGAGAACGCGGCGGCCGCTCAGGCCGGCAAGGGTGGGGTGAAGTGCGTGATTGGTATCCATGCTGGCGACCTTAGCGCGGGCAGATGACAAGCAGATGTCTAGACCAATTGGATCAGCTGAGCATGCGTTCCACATGGCGTGCGAGTGCGCATTTTAGTCCTGGTCGGCTACGGTCAGCTGTACCCAGTCGCCGGCAAAGCGCACCACGCTGTATTGCAGCGGCGCGCCGTCCGGGTCGACGTTGAGCGCCTCCACCTGCAGGATCGGCCGCGTCTTGGGCTGGTTGAGCTGGCGGGCCACGGGCGCCGTCGGCATGGCAGCGGTGATGCGTGACCACTTGCGCGTGTAATCGGTGACGCCGAAATGAGCGAACGCCTTGGAGATCGACAGGCGCGCACGCAACTCGGCGTCCATGTCCGGGAACCGCGTGGCGTCGAAATAGTGCTCGGCCACGTCGATGGTGCGGGCTTCGGCCTTGCCCAGCATCTGTACACGCAGAATGGGCGCGCTGCGCGCCAGGCCCAGGTGCTTGGCGATCTCGGGCGCGCGCAGCGTTTGCGATTCCAGCACCTCGATGTGCCCGCGCATGCCCTGGCTGGCCAGGTTCTGCGAAAAACGCGTGCGCCGCCCGATGGCGTAGTCGATCGCGTGTTCCTGCACGAAGGTGCCGCGGCCTTGCTCGATGCGCACCAGCCCGTTTTGTTCCAGCTCGCCCATGGCGCGGCGGATGGTATGGCGGTTGACGGCGAAACGCGTGGCCAGCTCGGGCTCGGGCGGCAGGCGCTCGCCCGGGACATAGAGCTTGTTGCGGATGTCGAGCGCCAGGGCCTCGCCGATCTGGCGCCATACCGCAACTCCTGAACCCCGCTCGACTTCCTGTTCCACCATCGTGTCCTGCCTCTTCGTCATCGTGCGTTAATCATTTGCGTGCTTCAATAGGATGCGATTGTGCCTCAACCTGGCCATGCCGTGCACGCGGGCGAACCGCGTTGCCGCCGTCATGAAAGCTTCATCTGGCTGTGTTGTAGTTCGGCCATGGATGGTATTCTACATCTAAACGTATAGACGTATAGGGGATGTGAAATGGATCGAACCGATACCGAAGCGGGCACGCTGCCAGGGGCGGCGGCCCAGCAGCAAGCGGCTCAAGCGGCTCGAGCGGCCCGCGCCGCCTGGCTGCGCGTGCTGGCCTTGGCCGCTCCGGATGCCCTGGCGCAGGCCGTGGGGCGCCTCGGTGCGTTGCCGGCCTACCGCCTGCTGCGCAAGCCGGAGAGCGGCATGGCCATGGTGCGCGGGCGCGCGGGCGGCACGGGGGCGCAGTTCAACCTCGGTGAGGTCAGCGTGACGCGCTGCGCGGTGACGCTGGAACCGGGCGTGGTCGGGGTGGGTTACGTGCAGGGCCGTACACACGCCCAGGCGGAGCAGATCGCCGTGCTGGATGCGCTGCTGCAACTGCCCGAGTGGCATGCGCGCGTGCAGGCCGACGTGGTCGCGCCGCTTGCCCGGGCGCGCACGGCGCAAGGCGAGCACAAGGCCGCCGTGGCGGCACAGACAAAGGTGGAGTTTTTTACCATGGTGCGTGGAGAGGACTGAGATGCCAGGCCAATCGATTGCCGCTAAGGCGGCTGGATACGACAACGTGGCCCCGGGGCGACACGGCGCTGGCGTGCCGATGTTGCTGCCCGGCTTCGACGATGCGGTGCAATCGGCGCAGCGGACCTTCCGCGCCGCGCTGCATGCCATGTCCCACCCGGGCAGCATCGGCGTGCTGGCCGAGCCATGCGGCGTGCCGCAGGGCCTGTCACTGGCCCTAAGCGCGCTGCTGCTCACGCTGGTCGACAGCGATACGCCGCTGTGGCTGCCGCCGGATACGCCCGAGGCCGTACGAGCCTTCCTGCGCTTTCACTGCGGCTGCCCGCTGGTGGCGCAAGTCGGGCAGGCGGCCTTCGTGGCCGTGCCCGCAGGCCACGCCCTGCCCGATCTGGCGGCTTGTGCCCAGGGGGATCCGGCTTACCCGGACCGCTCCGCCACGTTGCTGGTCGAGGTCCCGTCCCTGAGCGCGGGCTCCGCGGTCACGCTGCGCGGCCCCGGCATCGAGACCCACGCCACGCTGGCCGTGCAGGGCTTGCCGGGGGACTTCTGGGCCCAGTGGCAGGCCAACCACGCGCGCTTCCCGCTCGGCGTGGACGTGTTGCTGACCAGTGGCAGCGCCCTGTGCGCGCTGCCGCGCACCACCCAAGCGGAGGCCTGACATGTACGTTGCCGTCAAAGGGGGCGAACGCGCCATCCTCAACTCGTACCGCATGCTGGACGACTACCGCCGCGGCGACCGCTGCGTGCCGGAGCTGACGCTGGCGCAGGTGCGCGAGCAGATGCCGCTGGCCGTGTCGCGCGTGATGGCCGAGGGCTCGCTGTATGACCCGCACCTGGCCGCACTGGCCATCAAGCAAGCGGCGGGCGACCTGATCGAAGCCGTGTTCCTGCTGCGCGCGTATCGCACCACGCTGCCGCGCTTTGGCTACTCGGTGGCGCTCGATACCGGCGCCATGCGCCTGCAGCGCCGGATCTCGTCCACCTTCAAGGATGTGCCGGGCGGGCAGGTGCTGGGACCCACCTACGATTACACCCAGCGCTTGCTGGATTTCACGCTGGAAGCCGAGCGCGAGAACGCGCCGCTGCCGCCCGCGCCGACCACGCTGGACGCGCGCATGCCCCGCGTGACCGACCTGCTGCGCCAGGAATCGCTGATCGAGCCGGAGACGGTGCCCGAGCACGATCCCGCGCCGCCCGACCTCACGCGCGAGCCGCTGGAGCTGCCTGCCGCACGCCCGGCGCGCTTGCAGAACCTGGCGCGCGCCGACGAAGGCTTCCTGCTGTCGATGGGCTATTCGACCCAGCGCGGCTACGGCAATTCGCATCCGTTCGCCGCGGAGATCCGCTACGGTGAGGTGGAGGTCGAGCTGTTCGTGGAGGAGCTGGGCTTTGCCGTGACCATCGGTGAGATCGAGGTCACCGAATGCCAGATGGTGAGCCAGTTTGCCGGCAACGCGCAGGAAGGGCCGAGCTTTACGCGCGGCTATGGCCTGGTGTTTGGCTACGGCGAACGCAAGGCCATGTCGATGGCGCTGGCCGACCGCGCCATGCGCGCCGCCGAGCTGGGCGAAGCCGCCGACGCGCCCGCCAACGACGTGGAGTTCATGCTGTACCACAGCGACAACGTGGAGGCCTCGGGCTTCGTGCAGCACTTGAAGCTGCCGCACTACGTGGACTTCCAGACCAATCTCGAACTGCTGCGCCGCCTGCGTGCCGAGCGCGGGCAGGGCGTGCCAACCCCGGCGCCCACGCCGCCCGGGCAGGACACTGCCGCAATCGCCGACGTGGCCCAAGCGCAGGCGCAGGAGGCCATCGCATCATGACCGACACCAACGCTGATCTCAGCGCAAACGCAAACGCCGCCGTGCGCGACGAACACTACAACTTCGGCTACCTGGACGAATCCACCAAGCGCATGCTGCGCCGCGCGTTGCTCAAGGCGGTGGCGATCCCCGGCTACCAGGTGCCCTTCGGCAGCCGCGAAATGCCGCTGCCCTACGGCTGGGGCACCGGCGGCATCCAGGTCACCGCCTCCATCATCGGCAGCGACGATGTGCTCAAGGTGATCGACCAGGGCTCGGACGACACCACCAACGCCATCAATATCCGCCGCTTCTTCGGCCGCGTGACGGGCGTGCAGACCACCGAGCGCACCGCACAAGCCACCATCGTGCAGACCCGTCATCGGATTCCGGAAACCCCGCTGGCCAAGGGCCAGGTCATGGTGTTCCAGGTGCCCATCCCGGAGCCGCTGCGCTGGCTGGAACCGAGCGAGACCGAGACCCGCACCATGCACGCGCTGGCGGAATACGGCGCGATGCACGTCAAGCTGTACGAGGACATCGCCCGCCATGGGCGCATTGCCACCACCTACGACTACCCGGTGATGGTCAACCAGCGCTACATGATGCGGCCGTCGCCCATCCCCAAGTTCGACAACCCGAAGCTGGACTTCAGCCCGGCGCTGATGTTGTTCGGCGCGGGCCGCGAGAAGCGGGTCTATGCGGTGCCGCCCTTTACCAGCGTGAAGAGCCTGGACTTCGACGACCACCCGTTTGCGGTGGAGACGTGGGACGGCTGCTGCGAGTTGTGCGGCTCCACCGACAGCTATCTCGATGAAATCATCATCGACGACGCGGGCGGGCGCATGTTCGTCTGCTCCGATACCGAGTACTGCGCGACCCGCCAGGAGCAGGGTGAGACCGGGCCGAATGGCACGGCCGCCAACGCACGCAAGGAGGCAGCATGAGCCGCACCGACGCGCACCAGCCGCTGTTGTCCGTGCGCGGCCTGACCCGGACCTGGGATGGCGTGCACGGCTGCCACGATGTCAGCTTCAATCTCTTCCCCGGCGAAGTGCTGTGCGTGGTGGGCGAATCCGGCTCGGGCAAGAGCACTTTGCTGCAGGCGGTGTCCTGGCAGGCCGCGCCGGAATCCGGCAGCGTTTGCTACGACACCCGCGAGCAAGGGCTGGTTGACCTTGCCACGCTATCCGACGCCCGGCTGCGCCTGCTGGCGCGCACCGACTGGGGCTTCGTGCGCCAGAACGCGCGCGATGGCCTGCGCATGCGCGTGAGCGCCGGCGCCAATATCGCCGAGCGCCTGATGGCGGTGGGCGGCCGCCATTATGGCGAGCTGCGCGAAGTCGCCGGCACGTGGATGGAAAAGATGGAGCTCGACCTGGGCCGCCTGGACGATGCGCCGACGAGCTTCTCCGGCGGCATGCAGCAGCGCCTGCAGATCGCCCGTAACCTGGTGACGCATCCGCGCCTGGTGTTCATGGACGAGCCCACCGCCTCGCTCGACGTCTCCGTGCAGGCCCGCCTGCTCGATCTGCTGCGCCGGCTGGTGGCGGACCTTGGCCTTGCCGCCATCATCGTCACCCATGACCTCGCCGTGGCGCGCCTGCTGGCGCATCGCACGCTGGTGATGCAGGGCGGGCGCGTGGTGGAAAGCGGCCTGACCGACCAGATCCTCGACGATCCGCACCATCCATACACCCAGCTGCTGGTGTCTTCCATCCTGCAGGGCTGACCATGACGCAAGACATGAAAGACCTAAACGACGTAATCGACACAAGCGACACAAGCGACACAAACGACGGAAGGCAAGACCTCCAGCGCATCCAGGTGCGCGGCCTCGGCAAGACCTTCATCCTGCACAACCAGGGCGGCACGCGCCTGCCCGTGCTGCAGGCCATCGATTTCGACGCTGCCGCCGGCGAATGCCTGGTGCTGGCCGGCAGTTCCGGCGCGGGCAAGAGCACGCTGCTGCGCTGCCTCTACGGCAACTACCTGGCCACCGAAGGCAGCATCCGCATCCGTGACAGCGAGTCATGGGTGGAACTGACCCGTGGCCCCGAGCAACGCATCCTGCAATTGCGGCGCGAAGTGATCGGCTATGTCAGCCAGTTCCTTCATGTGATCCCGCGCGTGAGCACGCTAGATGTGGTCGCCGAGCCGCTGCAGCAGCGCGGCGCCAGTGCCGACGAAGCGCGCGAGCGTGCTGCGGTGCTGCTGGCGCGGCTGCAGGTGCCTGGCCGGCTGTGGAGCTTGCCGCCCGCGACGTTCTCGGGCGGCGAGCAGCAGCGCGTGAACATCGCGCGCGGGCTGATCGGCGGCCATCCGGTGCTGTTGCTGGACGAGCCGACCGCCTCGCTCGACGCGGACAACCGCGCGGTGGTGGTGGCGCTGATCCGCGAAGCGCTGGCCGAGGGCCGTTGCCTGGTCGGCATCTTCCACGATGAAGCCGTGCGCGAGGCGGTGGCCACCAGGCTGCTGCCGTTGCACCCGCCTGCCGTCACGGAGGCCGCACCGGTTGGCAAGCTTGCGGCGGTCGCTGGCTGAGCCATTCATTCTTATCGTATTCATTCGCTCCCAATCGTTCCCAATCGTTCCCAATCGTTCCCAATCGTTCCCCATCGTTCCCGGAACCGACCATGCTTCCTGCCTACCTGACCCATGCGCGGATCGTCCTGCCCGACTGCGTGCTAGCCGACAGCGCCTTGCTGAGCGAGAACGGCCGCATCGCGGCCATCGAGCCCGATGCCGGCGCGGTGCCGCGCGCCGCCCAGGTGATCGACCTGCGTGGCCAGACGCTGCTGCCCGGCCTGATCGACCTGCATTGCGACGCCATCGAGAAAGAAGCCGAGCCGCGCTCGCGGGTGATGTTTCCGCTGGACTTTGCCGTGGCGCAGGTCGATCGCCGTAACGCCGCCGCGGGCATCACCACGCCTTACCATGCGGTTTCGTTTGCCGGGAACACGTTCGGCGTACGCAACTTCGATACCGCCGCCGAGCTCGTGCGCGCCGTTGCCGCCTTCCGCGGCCACAGCCTGGTGGACAACCGCATCCACTGCCGCTACGAGGTCACCGATGCGAGCGCATTGCCGGTGCTGGAGCAACTGGTGGAAGCCGGCCTGGTGGACCTGGTCTCGGTGATGGACCACTCGCCCGGGCAGGGCCAGTTCAAGACGCTGGAGGCGTACCTGGCCTACATGATGGGCAACCACGCCATGAGCCGGGAAGAAGCCCATGCCGCCGCCGACAAGAAACGGGTGGAGCAGCACGGCGCGCTGGACCGGGTGGAGCGCCTGCTGGCGCTGGCCGCCAGCATGGGTGTGCCGGCCGCGAGCCATGACGACGACTCGGCAGAGCGTATCGCCACCATGCACGCGCTGGGCGTGCGCATGAGCGAATTCCCGATCAACCTGGAGACGGCACAAGCCGCCAAGGCAAAGGGGCTGCCGACCATCCTCGGTGCGCCCAACGTGCTGCGCGGCCAAAGCCAGAGCGGCTCCATGCGTGCCATCGATGCCATTACCGCGGGGGTGGCGGACTGCCTGTGCTCGGACTACCAGCCGTCCACGCTCATTGCCGCCGCCTTTGCCGCGGAGCGCCTGGCGGGCCTGAGCCTGCCGCAGGCTGCCGCGCTGGTCAGCGTCAACCCGGCCGCGGCTTGCGGGTTGTCCGATCGCGGCCGCATCGCGGCCGGGCTGCGTGCCGACCTGGTGGCAGTCGCCATGGTGGCAGGCCAGCCGCTGGTGACGCATACGTGGTCGTCGGGCCGGCTGGTGTTTGCCGCGCGTTATCCGGCGGGCGCCCTGGCGCCTGACAGCGCGGGCGTGGTCCAGATGCCGGTGCCCGGCGAGCCAGGGCGCGCGGCGGCATGACCATGCCGGCCGACATCGGGTGGACCGAATCGTCGCAGGCGGGCAGGGTGGTCGCGGTAAGCCTTAGCGCCACGCACACCTTCAGCAAGGCGGGTACGCCGGTCATCCGCCTGCTGGCCGGGCTGGGTGTGGAGGGTGACGCGCATTTGGGGGAAACCGTCAAGCACCGTTCCCGCGTGGCGGTGGACCCCACCCAGCCGAACCTGCGGCAGGTTCACCTGCTATCGGTGGAGTTGCAGGCGATGCTGCAGGCCGCCGGCCACGCGGTGGCGCCTGGCGCGCTGGGCGAGAACATCACCACGCAGGGTATCGACCTGCTGGCGCTGCCAACCGGCGCGCGGCTGCACCTGGGCGAGACCGCGGTGGTGGAGATCACCGGGCTGCGCAATCCCTGCGCGCAGATCGAACGCTTCCAGCCGGGGCTGCTCGCGCAGGTCCTGGGCCGGGACGATCAAGGCAAGCTGGTGCGCAAGGCCGGCATCATGGGCATTGTCCTGGCCGGCGGGCTGGTGCGAGCGCAAGACGCGATCCGTGTGGCGCTGCCGCCCCAGCCTCACCAGAAGCTGGAGCGGGTTTGAGTGGCGTTTGAGCGGGGAGTGGGGGCGGTGAGGGCAGGAAAACCCTAGCGATGCAACGTGCGGACCGTTCCGTGGTGGGAGGCGTGCCAGTCGCCCGGTATGTCGGGAAAGATCTCGCACTCGCCGCGCACGATGAGCTCCACCGTCGCGCACACGCCCTTGACGCCGCGCGGGCCAACGCAGACCAGGCTGTGAGGGTGTTCCGAATGATTGGGAATGGCGTACACGCGCATCCCCTCCTGATACAGGGGATGGGCGGGCAGCCTGGCGTTGAGTAGTTCGACAAAACGCAAGGGACTTACCACCGGCTTTTCCATCTTGCTCTCCCATGGAGCATGGGCGCGACCTCCGGAGGGCTCCGGATGGGCCGAAAGTGCTTAATAGATACACTGGACGGGAGGCGGGGATCCTTCCGGCCATGTCATCTGCACAAACCAGGCATGTGGCCCGGGCGCCGCGGCAGGCGCGGAATACGGCGCAAAAGCCGCTTACCGCGGCCTTCGATTGGAGGGGCCACGTCGTAAGGTTAGGCGATTTATTGGCGGGATCAAGCTTGCCATCGGCGTAAAAGAGCTATTGGGCCGAAGGCGGCATTCAAGGGCCGCAACCGCCGCTCGGGAGGGCCGCTTGGCGGGCTGAGGTATATTCCACGGGTGGCAGATACGTGCCTCCTACCGATTTCCTTTTCCGCATGAACGTTACGCCACCCCTTGCCACCGCTGGTGCTGATCCCAAGGCCGCTTCCTTCGCCGCATTGCGCGCGCACTACGATGCCGCCGTCCTGCCGCTATGGACCGGGCCGGGCTGGAACGCCGCGATGCAGCTGCCCTACGAGGCGCTGTCCGGCGCTGGCTGGCAGCCTTTGCCGGTGGCGCGCTACCGCGCCATGGCCTGCGCGCGTCAGCTCTACGTGTTTTCGCAGTGCGCGGGCGCCGATGCGGCGGCCCATGCCGCGCGCCTGTTCGCGTCGCTCAGCGGCCGCTTTGCCGACGGCGTGCAGGGTGGCTTGGTCTACAGCATCGATGCGCAGGGACAGCCTCTGGATACCACCAAGGACCTGTACACCCACGCCTTCGTCGTCTTTGCCTGCGCGGCGTATTTCAAGCGCTCGGGCAGCACGCAAGCGCGGGCCTTGCTGGACAGCACCACACGCGTGATCGAGCAGCGTTTCGCCACTGCCCACGGCCTTTACCATGCCGCGCTCGCGCAGGATTTCAGCCCGGTCGGCGGGCCGCCCCAGCAAAACCCGATCATGCACCTGACCGAGGCCTACCTGGCGGCGCATGAGGCAACCGGGGAACATGTCTATGTGGACCGGCTGGCGGCCATTGCCGCCGCCGTGCTGGCCACCTTTGTCGATCCGGCGACCGGTTGCATTGCCGAGTTGCCGATGAATACCGATCGCGATGGCAACCGGGTCGAGCCCGGCCACCAGTTCGAGTGGTTTTCGCTGCTTGCCAGCGAGCCCGCGTTGTTCGAGGGCTCCGGGCTCAGGCAAGCGCTGGCACGCGCATTCGACTTTGCCATGCAGCACGGCGTCGACACCAGCACCATGGGCGTGGCCGCGGCATTGCATCTGGACGGCTCGCTCCGTGATCCGATCCAGCGCATCTGGGCCCAGACCGAGTTCGCGCGGGCACTGGCGGTGCGTGGCGACAGCGTCGCGCTGGCGCACCTGCAGGCCTGGCTGAAAGCCTACCCGGCGCGATTCCTGCACGCGGGCGGCTGGCATGAGTGCCTGTCGCCTGCCGGCAAGGTGGAGCGATCGGAGATGCCTTCGACCACCCCATATCATCTTGCCACTGCGTACCAGGCGCTGCCGCAGGATTGACGGCTTGGCCGATCAGCCGGCCGCGTGGCTGAGCAGGCGGTCGAACTCGTTGCGCACGATGCGGTAAGACTCGCCGGAAAAGCCCTCCAGACCGGCCCGGTCGATCACGGTGATATGGCCGCGGCTGTGCCGGATCATTTGCAGCTCCGCCAGCTTGCCGACCGCCTCGGTCACGCCCTCGCGCCGCACGCCAAGCATGTCGGCAATGGTCTGCTGGGTAACGTCGAGCTCATTGCAGGGCGAGCGGTCCAGCGCCAGCAGCAGCCAGCGGCACAACTGCGTGGTCAGGGAGTGGTGGCGGATGCAGACGGCCGTCTGCGACACCTGCGTGAGCAGCGCCTGCATATAGAGCAGGGCCATGCGCTGCAGTGTGGGCAGGTCGGGGTAGATCGCGCGCAGGTCGCTCGCGGCAACGCGAAACCCGATGCCGCTCCTGCGTACTTCGATCCGGTTGGGCATGGTCTCGGCGCCGGTCAGCGCGGGCAGGCCGACCAGCCCCTCACGGCCCACGGAGGCCAGCTCCACGGTGGCGCCGCTTTCCAGCAGGGACATCATCGAGATCACCGCCGTGCTCGGGAAGTAGAGATGCCGGATGCGCTGCCCGGAATCGCTTAGTAGTTGCCCCGTGCGCAGGTTGACGCTATCCAGGCGCGGCAGGAGCAAGCGGCGCTCGTGCGGCGGCAGGGCACCCAGCAAGTGATTGCCGGCCAAATCCAGTTCGGTATCGATCATCCCGTTGTCTCCCCAAGTCGAAAGGTCGCGGCTGCTGCGCCAGCCGTTTGGATTTTTCTCTGTGCGGTATGCCACGCAGTCGGGCATGACCCGTTAACGTATTAAGCGTCATGCGTGTGCTTGCCGACAGTGGCCGGAGGTTGGAGATCGCCACGGTATTGGGGGGATAGGCTTTTGGCTGGGTCAACCCCGGGTTCATACTTTTGACTGGGGGAGGGGTTAGGTGGCCGGGGCGCCGCATGTGGATGCGGCGCAAGGATCGGCGCAAACAATGTGAAAAAAACCTGTAAGTTCCTGTGGGTGGCGGCGACGAATGGGCACATTCACCCAGTTGGAGATTGCCATGTACCCGAACCTCACCAAGTCGCTGTTTGCCGCCGCCGCCATCGCCGGCGCCGTGTTTGCCCTGGGCAGCGCCCAAGCGGCCAGCCCGGTTTCCCATAGCGCCACCAGCATGCGCGATATCTACAGCGACGGTGCGCGCACGGCGCCCGTGAACGCCTTTACCGATGGCGCAAGGGGCGGGAGGTTCAACTCGTTCACCGACGGTGCCCACGCCCGCATCGTGGATCCCTTTACCGATGGCGCCCGCATAGCCGGCCTGGATCGCACTGGCCCCTCCGCCGATCCGGCCCGCAGCACCGACCCGTTTGCCGACGGCGCCCGCAAGCTGGATACGTTCACGGATGGCGCGCGCATCGCCGGCCTGGACCGCACTGGCGTCTCCGCCGATCCGGCCCGCAGCACCGACCCGTTCTCCGACGGCGCCCGCAAGCTCGATACGTTCACGGATGGCGCGCGCATCGCTGGCCTGGACCGCTCCGGTGTTTCCTCCGATCCGGCGCGCAATGTCGACCCGTTCGTCGATGGCGCGCAGAAGGTGGCCGGCATGGATACCCGCGGCGTTTCAGCGTCGCCGGCCCGCAGCTTCAATGTGTACCAGGATGGCGCGAATGCGTGAGCCGCGCGGGGCGCGGTGTGCAGATCCTGGCTACTCGTCCAGCCAGGACCCGCGCAGATCGCTCTTTTGCAGCAGTTGCAGCAACGTTTCGGCGGGCCGGCTCAGGCGGCCCGCGCGCAGCGAGATGAATTCCACCTCCGGCAGCGCCGGCAGGCTGTCGCCATTGACCAGCGGCGACAGCCCGCGCCCGGACAGATATTGCGCGCGCACGGTAATGCCCAGCCCGCCGCGCGCGGCGGCGATGCAGCCCGAATGACTGCTGCTGGTGCAGACGATCTGCCAGCGCATCCCGGCCTTGGCCAGCGTATCGAGCACGATGGCGCGCGTGACACTGGGCTCGGGCACCAGAATCAGCGGCAGGGGCTGGCGCAGGTCGGCCACCGTGCCGGGCCGGGCGAGCCACTCCAGCTTGCCCCTGAACAGCGGCGCGCCGCGCCGGTCGCCCTCGCGGCGCTTGCCGATCATCAGGTCCAGCGCACCGGCATCCATCAGCTCATAGAGCTTGCCGGTCATGCCAATGGTGATTTCCAGCTCCACATCCGGATGCGAGTTGCGAAACGCCGCCAGTACATTGGGCAGCGGGCCCAGCGCGAGGTCGTCCGAGGTGCCCAGCCGCACGCGGCCCTGCAGGCGCGGCGCATTGAACTGGGACTCCGCGCGCGCAATGGCATCCAGGATCAGCCGCGCGTGCGCCAGCAGCGCCTCGCCGTCGGCGGTCATGGCCAGGGTGTGGGTATCGCGCACAAAGAGCCGGCGCCCCACATGCTGTTCCAGGCGCCGGACGTGGTCGCTGACGCTGGACTGGGACAGGCCGAGCTGGCGCCCCGCGTCGGTAAAGCTGTGCGCGGCGGCTACGGTGGCGAAGGTCTTGATCCAGACGGGATTGAGCATGCCGCATTGTCATCGGATTCTCCGATGACAGTCAATATACCTAGCGGGGTTCCCGATTGGCACGGCCGGTATTAACATCGGCAGCATTCGTGGCACTGGTTTACCCATATCGCTTCTCTCTCGGGCTATTCCAGATGCCTCACCGGTGATTGCCCCTTATTGCCGGTACTTGCCTCGAGACGTACCAGATGACCAGCCAATCCTCGCAAAAGGCCATGTTGTGGATCGTCGCAGCGGGCTTTTTCATGCAAACGCTCGACACCACCATCGTCAACACCGCGTTGCCCGCAATGGCGCGCAGCCTCAAGGTAACCCCCCTCGACATGAAGCCGGTGGTGGTGGCCTACACGCTGACCATGGCGATGCTCACGCCGGCCTCGGGCTGGCTGGCCGACCGCTTTGGCACCCGGCGCGTGTACTTCGCGGCGATCCTGATCTTTGTGCTGGGCTCGCTGTTCTGCGCGGGCGCGCAGAGCCTGGACCAACTCGTGGTTGCCCGCGTGATACAGGGCGTGGGCGGCTCCATGCTGTTGCCGATCGGCCGGCTGGCGGTGCTGCGCAGCGTCTGCGGCGAGCAATACATCGCGGCGCTGGCCTTTGTCTCGGTGGCGGGGCAGGTCGGGCCGATCTTTGGCCCGGTGCTGGGCGGCTGGATCGTGCAGTCGGTGGCCTGGCACTGGATCTTCCTGATCAACGTGCCCGTGGGCGCCATCGGGATGCTGGCGGTCTTGCGCTACCTGCCCGACCACACCCTCGGCCGCGCGGCCCCGTTCGACTTTCTCGGCTGTGGCTTGTTATCGCTTTGCATGGTGGCGTTCTCGCTGGCACTTGACACCCCGCGCGAGGCGAGCCACGCGGCATGGAGCGGCAGCCTGTTCGGGCTGAGCCTGCTGTCCGCGCTGCTCTACATCCCGCATGCGCGGCGGCGGCGCAATCCGCTGTTCCGGCTGGCGCTGTTTCGCGAGCCCAATTTCAGCGTGGGCCTGGCCGGCAACCTGGTGTGCCGCATCGGCTCCGGCGCGGTGCCGTTCCTGATGCCGTTGCTGCTGCAGTTGCAGATGGGGTATTCGCCGCTGCATTCGGGGCTGATGCTGCTGCCGGCCGCATTGGCCGGCGTGGTCGCCAAGCGCTGGATCGTGCCGCTCGTCAAGCGCTTTGGCTATGACAATTTCCTGCTGGTCAACACCGTATTGGTGGGCGGATCGATTGCCTCGTTCGCGGCGATTTCGCCGGGCTGGCCAGTGGGCCTGGCCATTGCGCAGCTCGCGTTGTTCGGCGCGACCAACTCCATGCAGTTCGCCGCCATGAACAGCGTGACGCTCAAGGGCTTGAGCGTGGAGGACGCGGGCAGCGGCAACAGCCTGTTCTCGATGGTGCAGATGCTGGCAATCGGGCTCGGGGTCACCATCGGCGGGGGGCTTGTCAGCATGTTTACCGCCCAGCTGGGCGTGGCCGGTACGGCTTACCGGCTGGCGTTCTTTACCGTGGGCATGATCACGCTGCTATCGGCACTGGTATTCCGCCGTCTCGATGCCGAGCCATTCGACAAGAGCCGCGGCCCGGCCAGGGTGGCCAGCCTCTGATCCGCATTGGCGGGACGCGATGCGTCCTGCACTGGCTTACTTCGTTATCACTCTGTCACGCCGTTCTCATGCAGGAGCCGCTCGCACTCGTCGAGCAGGTCGTGCGCAAAGGCGGACTGGTAGTTGGGATCCAGCGCTTCCATCATTTCGTGGGCGGTGTACAGCCCCGCCTCGCGCGAGAGCGTGCCGGCGAGCTGGCGCGCGAACTGATCGCTCAGCTGCGACAGCAAGCGCCGCTCGGCCAGCGCCAGTTGCAGCTTGGAGCGCGACAGCCACAGGCTCGCCAGGGTTGCGCCCTGGGCATCGGTCATCCATTGACGGTGTTCGTAGAATGCCGACAAGCGTTCGGCGGCGAGCGCAAACAGCAGAGCCTTGCGGGTATTGAAGTCGAGCTTGAGCGCTGGAGCGGGTGTGGGCGCCGAAGCGTCGGGGGGTGAGGTTTTCATAATGACTTGCAAATCATGCGGTGGGGCGCGAGCCTACCACGCTATCCGATGCCGGGGCGATACTGGAGCGATGTCCGGGCCTGTCAGGATTTCTCGCCCGCCGCGAAGCGCGCATTCAACCACGTGCCAATCGCCTTGATCTCTTCCATGCAGACCGAGTGCGACATGCGGTAAGTGTGCCAGTCCACCTTGCAGCCCAGTTTTTCCAGGGTGTCGCGTGCCAGCAGGCCGAGCTGCACGGATACCACGTCGTCCTCGGTGCCGTGCCCGGCAAAGATCGGCGTGGCCCGATTGGCTTCGCTGAATTCGGCGGCAAGCAGCGCCGGCGCGGAGATATAGGTGGAAAGAGCGATGATGCCGCCCAGGGCTTCGGGATGCGTCAGCGCGGTGGTATAGGCCACGGCGCCGCCTTGCGAGAAACCGGCCAGCACCACGCGATGGCTGGGCACGCCGCGCTGGTTCTCCCGCGCGATCAAGGCGCGAACGGCGTCGCGGGAGACACGGATGCCGGCCTCGTCCGCATGGCGGCGCGCGTCGTCGAGTGAGTGGATGTCATACCACGCCGGCATGACGTAGCCGCCGTTGCAGGTGACCGGGATGGCCGGCGCGTTGGGAAACACGAAACGCACGCCGGGCGCGCGCGCCAGGCCCAGTTCCGGCACCACGGGCACGAAATCGCTGCCGTCGGCGCCGAGCCCGTGCATCCAGATGACCGACCACGTGGGCGACGGTGCGGTTTCGATTTCAATGGCTGGCAGCAGTGCGCTCATTTCGATGTTCCTTGTTCCTTGTTCCCGCATCCTGATCGGGCTGCCGGCACGGCGAGCGTGCAGGGCGCCACTGCCCGGTGCGAGGCTATGTTCTTGTGCGCATGGCATGGGGATGCCGCGTGAGGCGGCAAGTATCGCACAGCGCCGGCGCGGTGCCGGCGGCTGGGCAATCGGGAACGCTTCAGCAAGCGCCGTGTGTCATGCGAGCGGATAGCCGCCGCGGCTTCAAGCCGCGCGGCATGGCATGACGATGCACCGGCCCGTCTTCGCACAAGCGAAGGGCGCGCCGGCGCCGTGCCAACGTGAGTCACGTTGGCCCCGGTAAACCGTCAGGCTGCTGAAGGTACGGCAGGCACCGTGATGAGGCCGGGCGCGGAGCGGGGCGCTTGCGCATGCTCCGTGGTGACCGGGGTGCGCCGCTTGTCCACGACGCTCTCGACGCCGGAGGCGCTCACATCTTCCAGGAATGCGACCAGGTCGCGGTAGTAGTCGACCTGCATCTGTGCCTCTAGCAGGCGGCGCTCGGCTTGGAATAAGGTAAGCCGCATTTGCTGCAATTCCCTTGCTGCGATTTTCTCCGGGGTGGGCGGACTAAACATGTCTGCAAGCGAACGCATGGCAACCTCCCGCTATCGATGGCTTCGAATTGAAGCTCCTGCCATGCAACCAATATAGTAAATAAAAGCGCATTTCAGGCCCTGTCGCGCGCCGTCCACACAGTCGATTGCCGGCGCGCGGCGGCAGGAGTAAATTGATCGCCCGGTGTTTGCAAGGCGTCCGGCAATGCTTACATGGCAAGCGTTCCCGGCTCAGGCTGTTTCATTTTTGCCAGGTAGCTGTGGATCTGCGCGACCACCGCCGCGCCTTCGCCCACGGCCGCTGCAACCCGCTTGGTGGAACCCGAGCGCACGTCCCCGATTGCAAAGATGCCTGGCACGCTGGTCTCCAGCGTGGATGCCGGCATCGTGCCTTCATGCGCCGTGTCCGTGCCGGTCAGCACGAATCCCTTCGCGTCCACGCGCACATTGCAACTGGCGAGCCATCCCGTATTGGGATCGGCGCCGGTAAACAGGAACAGATGCCGGATCGGCAGCTCGGTCACGCGGTCGCTGTCGCGCGTGCGATAACCGATGGTAGCCAGGCGTTCTTCGCCGCCCAGGGCCACAATCTCCGCGCCGGTATGCAGTTCGATATTGGGCTGGGCGGCAATGCGCTCGATCAGGTAGCGCGACATGCTGGCCTCCAGCCCCGAGGCCCGAATGAGAATGTGCACGCGCTTGGCGTGCGCGGCCAGGAAGACAGCGGCCTGCCCCGCGGAATTGCCGCCACCCACCAGCACGACTTCTTCGCTGCTGCACAGGCGGGCTTCCACCGGGGACGCCCAGTAGTAGACGCCGCGGCCCTCATAGCGATCGAGTGCCGCGATAGCGGGGTGGCGGTAAGCCGCGCCGCTGGCGATGACCACGGTCCGGGCCGCAATCTTGCGGCCATCGCTCAATTCGACGCGCTGCGGATGCTCGCCACAATGCAGTGCGGCCACCTGCAGGGGGATGGCAAGGTGCGCGCCGAACTTCTGGGCTTGCACAAAGGCCCGGCCGGCCAGCGCTTGTCCGGAAATACCTGTGGGGAAGCCCAGGTAGTTCTCGATGCGCGAGCTGGCGCCGGCCTGGCCGCCTGGCGCAAGGCTGTCGAACACGGCAACGCAGAGGCCCTCGGAAGCGGCATACACCGCAGTGGCGAGACCAGCCGGGCCGGCACCCACCACGATCACGTCATAGACATAGTCCGGGTCGAATTCGGGCAGCAGGCCGAGGCAGGTGGCAAGCTGGCCCGCGTCCGGGCGTCGCAGCACCGCGCCGCCGGGGCAGATCACCAGCGGGAAGTCGCCGGGCGCGGCCGTGGTGGAATCGAGCAGGGCGCACGCCTCGGGATCTGTGTCCGCGTCGACCACGGTGTGGGGATAGCCGTTGCGTCGCAGGAACGCCTGCAGATGCAGCAGGCGCGCGTCGCTGCCGCGGCCCAGCAGCGTCGGGCCATTGCCGCGCTCGATCAGGCCGACGCGGCGCAGGATCAGCGCACGCATGATCCGCTCGCCCAGTTCGGCTTCCGCCACAATCAGCGCGCGCAGCCGATCGGGTGGAATCGCGATGGCCTCGACGTCCTCCAGCGCCAGGCCGTCGACCAGCGCAGGCTTGCCCGATAGCTGCCCCACCTCGGCAAGGAAGCTGCCCGGCCCGTGCTCGCCGACCACCGACGCACGATCCCGTGCGTCGCGCTGCATCACGCGCACGCGGCCCCGCAGCAGCACGACCATGCCGTGGGCCGGGTCGCCGGTGCGAAACAGGTATTCATTGGCGCGCCACTGCCGCAATGTGCCGAAGTGCCGTAGCCGTGCTATCTCGGCGGCGGCAAGCAGGGGCCACATCTGGTGGCTGCGCGACTCCATCGGGGAGAACGCCGCGGTGGCGGCCTCCTGCTCGATGGCCAGGCCCGCCGCAACGATGGCTTGCGGGTCGGGGGGTTCCAGGCTTCCGATGGCATTGTCTGCGCTCATGGCGGTACGGCCTCCCGGTGGCACCGCGCTGGCGCCGGTGCGGATGAGTCAAGTGCTGCTGCTGATGCGTGCGCGGGGATGCCCGGTCACGGCCCGGAGAGTTTGCTCGCGATGCCGCGATGCGGCAATCCCTCTTGGTCCACACACCCCAAAAGCGTAGTACACGCAGGGCAACAAATGGCCATGGCACCGGATAGTGCGTCTTATGCCGCTTATGCCGTTTCCGGATATCTTAATTGCAACCTAGTAAAAACCCTTGACTATCTACTTACAGGTAGATAAGATGTGTTCCATGGATTCCGCAGCCAGGTAACGCCAGACAGACAAGGCCCAGCCAGCCGGTTTCCAACGCAGCAAACGAGTAACAAGGACGAAAGTCATTTTTTTTGCTCCGCTTCTCTACCTAGTGATAGGTAAGAAGGCAAGAAAAACGACGATCCAGCTAAAACCCGGTCCCCGCGGCCAAAGCAGACCCCCGGACCCATGCTTCGATTGGAGAACATCATGAACACCAAGCTTTTTGCCAAGTCCCTGCTGACCGCCGCCACCCTCGCCGCAGCTTTTGCCGCCGGCCATGCTCAGGCCGCCGCAACCGTCCCCGCAGACAAGTACGGTTATGAATACCGCACCCGCGACGTCTACAGCGACGGCGCCCGCAGCGGCAAGTTCGACGCTTTCACCGAAGGCGCACGCGCCGGCAAGTTCGATCCGTTCACCGACGGCGCCCGCACCGGCAAGTTCGACGTCTTCTCCGAAGGCGGCCTGACCGCCGGCCTGGACCGCGCCGGCGTGTCGTCCGACCCCGCTCGCAGCGCCGACCCCTACACCGACGGCGCACGCGTTGGCAAGACCGACCCGTACACGGATGGTTTCCGTACCGTCGCCGGCCTGGATCGCAGCGGCGTGTCGGCTGAACCCAGCCGCAAGTTTGACCCGTACACCGACGGCGCCCGCAACGACAAGCGCAACCCCTACTTCGACGGTGCTCGCAGCGGCGCACGCGACGTGTACACCGACGGCGCCAAGGCCTGAGCCAGTAACCCGAACAACCGGCAAGCCGCAGGGTCTGTATGACCCCGGCGCGCCGGATTCAAAGCGTCACCCCGCTGCGTCACCGTAACGACGCGCGGATACCAGGAGTGCATCATGAGCCGTTGGAAGAGTTTCCGGATGTTGGCAGGCTGGGCGCTGGTTTGCGTTGCCAGTGGCTCCATGGCCACCGTGGTGGCACAGGCACTCCCGGCCTGAAGGTCCCCAGGATCCAAAGCATCCGTTTTAACGAAGGTATATCGCAGCGCTCCCACGCTGCACGCGAATCGGCGCGCCCATTGTGGCGCGCCGAATTTTTTTCCGAGCCCGATGAAGCCAACCCGCATCCCTTCGCCACATTAGCTTGCCAGGCGCTTGCTCCATCCATGCACAACGCCTGTTGTCAGGGCCGTGCCGGCCAGGATCACGGCGCAGCCCAGCAGCATCGAAGGGGTAAGGCGTTCGCCCAGGAATAGCGCGCCCCACAAGACACCGAAGGCCGGGATCAGGAACAGCGCGGTCATTGCCCGTGCCGGCCCGGCCTTGGCGATCAGGCGAAAGAAAAGCACATAAGCCAGCGCGGTGCAGGCGACGGTCAGCGCGCCTAGCGCCAGCCACGCGTGCGAGCTTGGCTGGGTGGCTGGCCACAGCCAGGCCGCGGGCGCGCACAGCAGCAGCGCCGACGCGAGTTGGCTGCCCGTTGCCACCGTCAGCGACGGCACGTCCGCCAGGTATTTGCGGGTGAAGTTGGCGGAGAAGCCATAGAGCAGGGTAGCGGCCAGGCAGGCCAGCGCGGCCAGGCCGGCGGCCTTGCCCGCGGCACCGTGCTGCAGCCCGGCCTTGTCCCACACCAGCCACAGCACCCCGGCGAAGCCTAGCGCCAGCCCGGCTACGCGTGGCGCATCCAGGCGTTCGCGCAACCACAGCCAGCCGATCAGCGCGGTAAACAGCGGCGTGGCCGCAGTGAACATGGCGGAACGCCCGGCGGGAATGGTCAGCGCGGCAAAGCTGAACAGCACGAAGGGCAGCGCCGAATTCGTGACACCTACCACGGCGATCGCCCACCAGCGGCGGCGCAGGCCGGCCAGCCCGCCGCGCCAGGCCAGCAGCGGCAGCAGCAGCAGGGCCGCGCCGCCGGCGCGCGCGCCCACCAGCGGCACCGCGCCAAACTCACCCGCACCCAGGCGGATAAACAGGTAGGAGGCGCCCCACAGGGCTTACTTTCCGCAGGTCGCCGATTGAATTTCCGCGTAATTTCCCGGGCGCCGGTAGGTCAGGGTTTGCGGGGCGCTT
>NZ_JBIUHC010000101.1:0-38411 GCF_044627735.1 Cupriavidus sp. CuC1
ACGTTATTCTGCATCAGCAGCTAGAAGCGCTAAAACATCGCCCACTCACGTTATTCTGCATCAGCAGCTAGAAGCGCCAAAACACCGCCCACTCACGCTATTCTGCATCAGCAGCCAGAAGCATCAAAACCCCGCCCTAAAGAGACACCCCCGCGTCTAGCTGGCCCAGCGCAGCGCCAGGAAATCGTCCGCCGTCCGGATCATGCGCGTGCCTAGTTTGCCGCCTTCGCGATCGAGCGTGGCGCGCAGCCATGACACGCCTTCCCGTGGCGCGCGGCGCAGGCTGAAATGTCGGATCTGCATCGGCACGGCTGACAACGCGCGCAATGCGCCGGTCGCGGCGTCGATGTGCGTGAAGTACATCAACGCCAGGTCCGGCCGATAGGGCTGGTGCCCGCCAATGCCTTCGTAATCGTTGAGGCAGTCCCCGCAACCGTAGAGAATCAGGCGGTCGCGATACACCTCGATGCCTTTCACGTGATGGGATGAATGCCCGTACACGATATCGGCGCCGCCGGCGTCGATCAGCCGGTGCGCGAAGGCCCGCTCTTCGTGCGATATATCGAAGCCCCAATTGCCACCCCAATGCAGCGACACCACCACGATGTCGCCCGCCTGCCGTGCCGCCGCCACGTGGCCAGCAATGTCATCGGCGGCGCGCGCCGAGATGGAGGGCAGGAAATTGACGCCGGCCTGCCCCGCCGCCGCGGCCCAGTCCGCCGGCACGCCGCTGGTTTCGGTCGCGTAGGCAAAGACGAGCACCCTTGCGCCTCGCGCAAGTCCGATCACGGCGGGCGCGGCGGCTTGTACCGCGTTGCGTCCGGCGCCCGCGGTCCGCATCCCGGCGCCGCGCAGCACGGCCAGGGTTTCGTAGAGCCCGGCGCGGCCCCAGTCCAGCACATGGTTATTGGCAAGCACGCAGCAGTCGAGCCGCGCGCTGGTGAGGCACGACACATTGCCAGGGTGCATCCGGTAGTGGATGCCCTTGCCCGGCTGTGCATCCTCGCTGGTGGTCACGGCCGTTTCCAGGTTGACGATGCGCGCATCCGGCTGGCATTGCTCGAGCAGCGCGAGCGCGTCGCCCCAGGGATAGGCCGGATCGACGGGCCGCGGTATCGCGCCTGTCGCACGCTCGGCCAGTTCGACGTATCCGATCGCCGAATGCAGCCAATGCTCATACAGGTGCGGCTTGCCCGGGTGCGGCAGGATCTGGTCGATGCCGCGGCCCGTCATCACATCGCCGCACAGGAACAAGCGCACGCATGCGCTGCTGGCCGAAGCCAGATCGTCGGGTGTTGTCCGAGTCGCATTGTCCATCGCGCACGTCCTTTCTCCCCACCGGTGGGCACGCGAGAACCGCATGCCGGACCGCCGTCTCCATTTTGCGCCGTCGCTCGAACCATGTGCAGCCCAGGGCGGTGCGCGAGCGCCAAATGTGCAGCAAGGCAGGCAAAAAGGTGGCATGCCTGCGGTCAATGACTAGAATGAACCTGGCCGGCGCCGACGGCCGGGCCCTCGTGCCCCGACGATCTCCAGGAGAGCAGGATGACTGTCACCAATGCCCGGTCGGGCACCAACGTCCATGAAATCGCGGACGGGATCTATCGGATCAATACCCCGGTCCACATCGAGGGCGGCCCGGGCGGCTTCTCCTTCAACCAGTACCTGATCGTCGACGACGAGCCGCTGTTGTTCCATACGGGGCTGCGCAAGATGTTCCCGCTGGTGCACGAAGCCGTGGCCAGCGTGATCGCGCCGGACCGGCTGCGCCATATTGCCTTTTCGCACGTGGAAGCCGACGAGTGCGGCTCGCTCAACGAATGGCTCGCGGCCGCGCCCCATGCGTCTCCCCTGTGCGGCACCATCGCCGCCATGGTGTCCATCAACGACCTGGCCGACCGGCCCGCGCAGGGCCTGGCGGACGGGCAAGCCGTGCAGCTTGGCCGCCACACGGTGCGGTGGTTCGATACGCCCCACTTGCCGCATGCCTGGGAGTGCGGGCTCATGATGGAAGAGCGCACCGGCACCTTGCTCTGCGGCGACCTGTTCAGCCAGGGCGGCGCCGACCTCCCTGCTCTCACCGAAGCCGACATCCTCGGGCCGAGCGAAGCGTTCCGGCGCGGCATAGATTACTTCTCCCACACCCCGAGCGCCGGCGCCATGCTGGAGCGCATGGCGCTGCTGGAGCCAACCACGCTGGCCTGCATGCATGGCAGCGCCTGGCTGGCGCGGCGACGGCGCCGGCCTGCTGCGCGCGCTTGCGCAGGCCCTGGCGCACCAGGCCTGACGGGCGCGCGGCGGGCCTGGATCACACCTGTGGTGTGTCCCTGAACGCGGCAAGGCGCTCGGCGGCGGCACTGAACGCCGTCAGCGCCGGATACGCTGTTGCATCCACGCATGCCGGCAGCATCATCTGCGTGAAGCTCCACGCCACGGCGGCGCTCACGTCTGCCTGCGTGAGCAAGCGCTCGTCCGCGGGAAGCGCGGCCCCCGCCAGTTCCGTCTCCAGCGCCCCGTAAGCGGCAAGCAACTGCCCCTGCACGCGTTCGATCCACGGCGCGTGCTGTTTTTCCGCCGGGCGCAGCTTGCGCTCGTACACGATCTGCACCGTTTTCTCGCACGCCGCCAGCGCCAGGCCGATCACGCGCAATGCATGCTGGCGCTGCTCGCGCTGCGCGGGCATCAGGCTGCGCGTGGCCAGCGTTTCGATGTAGTCGAGGATCAGGCCGGACTCCATCAGCACCACGCCGTTGTCGCAGACCAGGGTGGGCGCCTTCACCACGGGATTGATCGCGCGGAACTGTTCGAACGTGCTGAACACCGAGACCGCCCGATGCGCGAACGGCAGGCCCAGCAGCCGTAGCGAGATGGCCACGCGGCGCACATAAGGTGAGTCGAGCATGCCGATGAGTTGCATATATTGCCTCCGGAAGGATATCGGGCTGCAAATCGAGCCGCGCTGGGTTCCAGCATAATCGCGGCACGCCATCGCCATGAATGGCAAGGCATCGAAAATCGGCACCGCGCACCGATGAATCATCGGCGGCGCGCAAAGGGTGTCATAGGAGGATGGGATGGAGCTGGACAAGAAAGACCGACTGATCCTGGAGGCACTGCAGGCCGATGCCCGGCAGAGCCTGGCGGCGCTTGGCAAGCGCATTGGCTTGTCGCAGCCAGCCATGAGCGAGCGCGTGCGCAAGCTGGAAGACGCGGGCGTGATCGAGGGCTACGGCGCGCGGGTGAACCTGCGCGCGCTGGGCGTCGGCCTGCAGGCGATCATCCATATCGAGACCACGCACGCCTATATCCAGAAGTATGTGAAGCTGTTCGAGAGCATGCCCGAAGTGCTGAGCGCCGATCGCGTGACCGGGGCGCATTGCTTTATCGTGCGTTGCGCCATTGCCGATCCGGCCGACCTGGAGCACGTGGTCGACACGCTCGCGGCCCATGGCTCGGTGACCACCTCGCTGGTGCTCTCCAGCCCGGTGGGCAAGACGGTGACGATACCGGCCGCGAGAGTTCGAACGGCTTGATCTGGCGCTGGTTTGCTCCCCTCTCCCACACTTGTGGGAGAGGGAGTGACTGCCCTCGTCATCGCAAACGGCCTTGGCCCCTTCAAAACTTATACGTCGCCGCCACGAACATGATCAGCGGGTTCGGGCTGATGGTGGCCTTGGACGTGGACAACACCGTGCCGTCCGACGCCTTGATGACCATCGACGAGGTCGTCTTGAGCGGAATGTAGGTGACCGATGCGCTCAGGCCCCATTGGTCCGTGATCGCGAAGGAGCCACCGATGTTGAACACCGGCGCGAACGAGTTCGACGCCTTGGCCTGTACGGAAGTCGGCCCCGGCTTGCCGGCGCCGGCGGCCAGCGTGGCGCCCAGGTTGTTGTTGATCGACGCGGCAAACGCCGGGTTGAGCTCGATGTTGGTGAAGAAGTTGTATGACACACCGATGCCCAGGAAAGGACGCACGCGCGCGGTAGGCTCGAAGAAGTGGTACTGCACCATCGTTGCCGGGCTCCACTGGCGTGCGCTGGTGATGATCGGGTTCAGGCTGGGGTCGCCCAGCGGCTGTTGCCCCAGCGCGCCCGCCGGGCCCGGCGGGATCAGGTTGCCGTGGCCGTAGAGCTTGAACTTGGGCGGAATGCCGCCCACCGCCGTCAGCGCGATGTGGTCCGTGAAGAAGTGGCTGAAGGTCAGCCCCAGCGTGTCCGCGTTGGATGTGCTGATGCTGCTGCCCGGCGCCGTGAATGACGACGGCAAGCCCAGCGGGCCATTGATGGGCGCATCGATCACGCTGGTGGTGAATGGGCTGCTGTGGCCGCTGGTGCTGATGTGGAACCAGCCGGCGGCGACGACGTTGTCACCGGCCTTCTGTGCATGGGCGGCAGGCATGCCGCCCAGCCAGGCGAGCGCGGCGATCAGCAATGGCGCCGCCAAACGAAAGGCATTGATCGTCATCTTGTCTTCCCGGAATAAGTTGGATCGCATGGCCGTCATTGCACGAAGGCGCCGATGGTGAAGTACGGGCTGCCGCTGCGCGACTCAAGAAAGCCGAACACGCCGCCGGTGAAGATGAACTTGCCGGTGGGGCTGCCTGCGGCGCCATCCTTGCGCGTGGTGGTGACCACGCCGGCCAGCTGCTGCGAGAAGTCCAGCTTGAGCGCCGTGGCGAGCGAGGCGTCGGAGGGGTGGAACGGGTCGAGCATGGCCGCATCCGCTGCCATCAGCGCGGTGGTGCGGTAGTCGAAGTTGCTGTCCACGCCGACGTACTCACCGTTGACCGTGCCCTGCGTGAGCGCGACGGCCGGCGCCATCATGCCGATGCCGATCTCGTCGTCGGCACCCAGCGGCATGCCGTTGGTGACCGAGCCGTTGGCGTAGCCCACGCGGATCATCACTGGGACCAGCTGGCCGCGCAGCTTGCCCACGATCAGGTACGCGCGGCCCAGCGTGGCGCCGAGCGTGGGCGGATCGATCTCACCCTTGTAGTTGGCCGACATCAGGCTGCCGTTGGCTTGCGCAACGAAGTTCTTGCCCTTTTGCGAGCAGGTGCCGCCCGTCTTGTTGTCGCACACCTGGAACGAGCCGTCGGCCGCCAGCGCCATGCGGTAGTCCTGCGCCACCGTCTGGAAATTCTTCGACGGCACCTCGTGGAAGCCATAGCCGTTGTACTGGCCGGCGATCTTGGTCAGGTCGGTTTCGGTCTGCGCAAAGCCGATGAACTGGAAATACGGGAAGGTCGTATCCGGCACCTTGCCCGCGCTCAGCACGCCGTCGAACTGGATGCGCGCACCGGGAATGGTGCCGCCCGCCACGCCCTCGCCCACGAACAGCCGCGCCGGGCGATTCGGGTCCAGGCTCGCGCCGTTGAGCTGGAACGCGCACTGGTTGAGCTTGTCGGTGGGCAGGCCGGTTTCCTGCGACAGCGTGCCCGTCATCACGTTCCGGCCGCCGGTGGTATCGCTGCGGGTCGGCATCACCGTGCCCGTGGTGCGCGGTACCGAGGAGTCGAGGAAAGTCACTTGCCAGGTCTTCCTGGTGGTGTCGATCTGCACCTTGACCAGCTCGCCCGAGCCGGTGCCGCCGGTGAAGGTGGTGGTGTAGTCGAGCGACGCGGGACACAGCCGCACCGGTATGGCCGGGGTGGAGCTGGTGCTCGCGGTGGTGCCGCCACCGCCGCCATCGCCGCCGCAGGCGGCCAGCATCGCGGCGCCCAGCAGTGCCGCGCCGTAGCGCAGGATCCGCTGTCCATGATGATTCATCCACGGCGTACGCTGCCGATCCCGTCCGTGCTGCAAAGGATGCTGTTGCATGATGCTGTCTCCTGAAGCGCTGTTTCGCGCGTGGTGCTTCTCTGTTTATTCTTCGTGGTTTGCGGGGCCGACTAAGGGGCCGACTAAGGGGCCGACTAAGGGGCCGCGAATACGCTCACGCGGAACGTCGGGTTGCTGCCGGCGGCGCCGGCAAGGTGGGCGAACACATGGCCCGTCGAGATCAGCGCGCCGGGCGTGCCGCTGTTGTCCACCGTGGTCACCACGCCGGGCTTGGCCTGCGTGAGGTCGAGCTGGTAGCCGCCCTTGGCGTTCATGGTGAGCGGGTCGATCAGCCCCACCGCGTTGCCCTGCACGATCGACGAGGTGTAGACCAGGTCGCTGCCCGAGCCCACGTAGCCGCCGTTGAGCTGCGCGTTGGTGAGGTTGGTGGTGAGCGCGAGCATGGCCAGGCCGGACTCGTCGTCGACGTTGACGCTCAGGATGGAGTCCGCCTGCGCAAAGCCGACCCGGATCAGCAGCGGCACCAGCGCGCCGTTGAGCTTGCCGACCACCAGCACGCCCTTGGCGCGGCTGCTGTTGCCCGATGTGATCGCCTTGTTGTAGAAGGCCGGGTAGCGCAGGTTGCCGCTGGCATTGTTGCTCTCGAACGCGCCATCGTTTTGGGCGCGCGCCGCCCACGGGTTGCCCGTGGTCACGCAGCTGCCCGCGCTGGCGCTGCAGCTGCCGTCCGCCTTCAGCACCTCGGTGGTCTGCGCGGTGGCGGGCGCGAAGTTCGAGCCGCCGCTCAGGGCGCCGCCGGACGGGACCTGGTGGTAGCCCAGCACGTTGTAGGCGCCGGCCACCTTGGCGAAGTCGGTCTCGGTCTGCGCGAAGGCCAGCACCGGATAGATCGGGAACGTCTTTTCCGGAATGACGCCGAAGCCCAGGATGCCGTCAAAGGAAATCGTCGCGCCCGGCACGCCGCCGCCCGCCACCCCGTTGCCGACGAAGATCACCGGCGGACTGTGCGGGTCGATGATGGCCTGCGAGGCATTGTCGGACGGCGTGGCGCTTTGCAGCACCAGCGCGCAGCGGTTCTGCTCCGCGGTGGGCAGCGATGTGAGGTGCGCGATGGTGCCGGTGATGGTCACGCCAGCGCGCGTCGGGCTCACGCTCTTGGGCGCCTTGGGCACAGGGGACTCGATCACCTGCAGCCGGTAGGTCATCGCGGTGGTGT
This sequence comes from Cupriavidus sp. CuC1, assembly GCF_044627735.1. Lineage (NCBI taxonomy): Bacteria > Pseudomonadati > Pseudomonadota > Betaproteobacteria > Burkholderiales > Burkholderiaceae > Cupriavidus > Cupriavidus sp. CuC1. The sequence continues at coordinate 7,000 of NZ_JBIUHC010000101.1, forward strand.
CGAACTGCATCTTGACGAACTCGCCCGCGCCGGTGCCGCCGGTGTACACCGTCGAGTAGTCCAGCGCGGCCGGGCACAGCGGCGCCGGCGCGGAGCCCGTCGTGGTCGGGCCGGAGGCGGCGCAGCTATTGGTGCTCGAGCAGGACGCGACATCGGCCTTGCCCGGAGTGGGCGTGCCGTCGCCGCCGCAGGCGGCGAGCACCAGTGCGAGGCTCGTGCCAGCCATCGCTGCAAGGCCTTTGGATACATGCAAACGGGCCATGACTTGTCTCCTTCTTGTCGGTTTTGTTTTTGTGTTGCGTGCCGGTGTTGGCGGCCATTCACTGTCCTATCAGTGCAGCGACTCTCGCCTCCGGGCCAAGCGAGCGTCAATAGAGCGCGCGTTCCAAACATGGCGTGCCAAGCCCCGGCCACGGCTGTGCAAGCGCTCGCGCCGTCTGTTCAAACCGCTGCGCGCGTGCCCGCGCAAGCGAATTCAAACGGCGCGCCGCGTGTGAAACACGCGCGGCGCTGCCCTGTCCGGCGCAGTGATGCAGCATCAGAACTTGTAGTCACTGTTCTTCACATCGAACGCGCTCGCGTCAAATGTCTTGCGCACCGCCTTCTCGAACACGATCTTCTCGACCATGTTCCCGTCGGCATCCCATGCGGTCTCCACGCGTGGCCAGGGATTCCTCAGGTCCAGCATCAACTGCACCCGCTTGGCGTAATAGCGCGGTGCGCCGGCCGGCAGGTCCCAGGTGAGCGCGACCATGCGCATGCCCTGCTCCTGCACGATTTCCGCGCGCGTGAATTTCTCCGTGAGCCCCGCGGCGCGCAGCGACCTGGCATCGCGATCGAGCATCGACACCACATACTGGAAGCCCAGGTCGCGCACGGTGTGGTTGGATTGCGCGCGCGCGATGGTGCCGTCGAGCGCGATCCACATCGAGGTGAAGCCCAGCATGCCGCCGAGGTGGCCGTACATCTCATCCCTGCGCTGCGTCTCGTCGTAGATGATTTCCTGGCCGGCCTGGCTGCCGCCCGGCAGCCAATTCGCATAGAGCTGGCGCGGCGCGTGGCGGTAGCGGATCATCATGCGCGCGGGCTGGTCTTGCCACTGGCCGTTGAGGCGCTCCTGGCGCGTCATCCAGTACTCGTACTCGGGGTAGCGGTTCATCTCGGTCTTGGCCCACAGCAGCGCGGCCTCGGGCTGCAGCGCGTTGATGGCCGCAAGCAGTGGCTCGTCGGGCAGCTTCGCCAGTTCGCCGTTGGCTATCTGCTTCGACAGCAGCGCGGCCTGCTGCTGGGCCGTGAGCCCGTCGAAGGCTGTGCCGGCGCTGGCGGGGGCCTGTGGCTGCGTTTGTGCGAGCGCAGGCAAGGCGAGCGCAAAGACGCAGGCGGTTGCGAGATGGCGCAGCAAGGGCAATGGCTTTCTCAGTGCGGATACGGGTGCGCTCAGCGCATGGGAGTACAAGGCTTTCACGATGCGGATCTCCGGTTGTGGCGCCGGCCCGCGCGCAACGCGGGCGACAGCGGTCCACCGCGTGCGCGCAACGCACGCGTGGTGTCATTGAGAACGGAATGCCTGAGTGCGGATTGCTGCTGGAAAATACCAGGCAATAGACGATAGACGGCCGGGTGCCTGGCTCAAGCGAAACGGCGCAACTCGGGTTCCTGGAGGCGGCTTGGCATGCACCGGCGGTTGACCGGCGCTGCCGCGCCGCTAGGTTCTGGAGCGGGTACGCATCCAGTCGTCGAGCGGATTGCTCGGGAAGACGATGGGGTGTTCGCGCGCGCCGCGCACCGCCATGCTGGTGACGGCGGCGCGCGTCGTGCCCTCGTTGCGTGCCGCGCGGCGTGTCTTGCGCACGGCAACGGAAAGGGTGTCGGCGCGTTGCGCCTGTTCTGCCACCAGCGCAATCAGCGCGGCTTGCTCGGCATGCTCTTTTGCGTGCTGGGCCTCTCTGATCTGGTACACGTCCTGCAGCGCGCACAGTTGCTGGCTGGCGGGCACGGGTGCTTTGAGTGCAGCCACCACCATCGCGCTCAACTGCGCAAGCACGTGCGCGTCGCTCAGGTCCTTGCCTTGCGTGAAGGCGGGCAGCAGATTGCCAAGCTCTTCGCCGGCCAGCACGCCGGCCAGCGCCTTGAGCGCGAAGTTCAGGCGCCAGCCCAGTTCCTGCGGCGGGATCTCGGGCAGTGCGCGGGCGAAGGCGTCGGAGAAGCGGCCGAACACCGGCGCGTAATGCCCTAGCAGGTACGACTGGATAAAGGGAGAGGTATCGGAATACACGCGCCCCAGCAGCCGCAGGAACGACGGGCCACCCGCCTCGGGCTCGCGCGCCATTTGCAGCGCGGGCACGAACAGCGCACCCATCACGTGTTCACAGCGGATCTGCGCGCCCGGCCAGCGTGCCTCGCACGCATCGAGCAGCGCCAGGCGGCGCGTGTTGAGCGGATCGAGCCGGCGGCCCAGGACCGCCTGCATCATGATTTCTTTACTGCGGAAGTGGTAATTGACCGCGGCCAGATTGACGATCGCGCGCGATGTCACTTGCCGTAGCGAGGTGCCTTCGTAGCCAACCTCGATGAACAAGCGCTCGGTGGCGTCGAGAATGCGGGCCTTGGTGTCTCCTGCTGTGCCTTTTCCGGTCTTCATAGGGGGCGTCTCTCTTATGGTCATGCCGTACAACCCCAGCAAAACTCTACCCACTGCAGCAGCTCCGTGCTCTGACGGCAAACGGATGCTTGAAACAGTTGTACGGAGCCTAGCGAGCGCTGCGAGCGTTTCACAAGTGCAATATTGGAGCGTTGCCTCTAATGTGGTTGGATTGTGCCTGCATGCCGCGCGCGCCATTCCGGCTTTTGCTTCCCTGCTTAAGGGGGGGCGCGGCCTTGCGGGCCAAGGCCCGCAGCCGCGCGGATCGGCGCGCGGCGCTCATCGGGCCAGCTGCTCCGCCAGCGCCTGGGCGTTCTGCGCGCTTAGTGCGAAAACAGACAGTTGCGGATTCGCCCCGATGCTGGTCGGAAACACGGAGCCGTCCAGCACCGACAGGTTGGCCAGCTGGTGATGGCGGCCATGGCTGTCGACCACTCCGCCCTGCGGCTGGTCGCTCATGGCGCAGCCACCCATCAGGTGCGCGGTAAACAGCGCCGCGCGGAACTTGGCCAGCGCCAACGTGGCAATGCCCTGCCTGGCTTGCGCCCAGCTGTCGTAGTACGGCGCGTCCAGGTGGGCCGGCCGCACCCGCAGCGCGCCCGCCGCGAACTGCGCCTCGGCCATGCTCAGCCAGGCGCGCCGCATGCCATCCCAGACATAGTCGCTCACGTCGTAGTCGAGCACCGGGCTGCCATCGTCGGCAAGGCCCACGCGCCCGCCCTCGCTCTGTGGCACAAAGCCATCGCGCAGCAGCGCCAGCATGGCGTTGGTATGCGGTAGCGCGGCCATGTCGGCGCGCAGCGCGTCGCCCACCTGGTTGAACACGCCCGCGCTGATGCCGGGGAACAAGGGCGGTACTTCCAGCTTGTAGCCCATCGGGCCGGTGGCGCCGTCCTTCCACTGGAAGTGATCGGAGGCGATCGATTGCGGCGCGCCGTAGTACGGATCGACCTGCTCGGGCATCACCGCCACGCTCAGGTTGACCGGATGGATGAAGGTGCGCACGCCAACACGCTGATACGGGTCCGGCGCGCGCGAGCGCAGCAACAGCGCCGGCGTGTTGATGGCGCCGCCTGCCGCCACATAGTGGCGCGCGCGCACGGTCACCGCGACGCCGGTGGGCGTGCGGCCATCGGCGCCCAGCGCAACGCCTGCGAGTGTGGTGACCGTTTTGCCATCGTGCTCCAGCGCACGCACCCGCACGCGGTGGACCAGCGTGGCGCCCTTGGCCAGCGCGGCGGGAATGGTCGAGACCAGCATCGATTGCTTGGCGTTGACCGGGCAGCCCAGGCCGCAATAGCCGGAGTTCCAGCAGCCCTTCACATTGCGCGGGATCACGTGCGACTCCCAGCCCAGCTTGTCGCAGCCGCGCTTGAGCACATCGTTGTTGTTGTTCGGCGGCATGCCCCACGGCGCTACCGACAGCCGTGCTTCCATGCGCTCGAACCACGGCGCCATGTCAGCGGCGCCGTGGCCGCTCACGGCGTGGTGCGCGGCCCAGTGGGCCAGCGTTTCCTTGGGCGTGCGAAAGCTCGACGACCAGTTCACTGTCGTGCTGCCGCCCACCGAGCGCCCTTGCAGGATGGCGATGGCGCCATCGGAAGTGGCGCGCGCCGCGCCCTCCTGGTACAGCTCGCGATAAGCGCGGCCCTCGTCCATGTCCTTGAAGCTGTCGGAGGTGCGCAGCGCGCCCTCCTCCACCAGCACCACGCGCAAGCCGGCTTCGCTGAGGATCTCGGCGGCGACGCCGCCACCGGCGCCGCTGCCGACAATGACCACGTCGGCGTCGAGCGAAAGCGGCGCGGTGAGCGCGGCGCCGTCCACCACGTTCCAGCCGGCGGCGATGCCGGCGCTATAGATATCGGGAATGGCCATGAGGGTTTCGCGTATGGGGTAACGGCAATCGGGTATCGGGTACCGGGAATCGGGTATCGGTTTGCATCAGGCGTGCAGCGCACGAAAGACCGCGGGATTGGGGCCGGGATATCCGCTGCCCGCCCACGCCGCCGGCAGCAGGTAGTAGCCCACGCTGCTGAGCTTGACCAGCACCACGGCGCCGGCATTCAAGGTGGCGAAGCGGCTGGCGCGCCAGCGCGCGAGAAAGCGGCGCGCCTGCTGCGTGTCGGCCTCCCTCCAGTCCTGGCCCACGCCGGCGAGTGCCCAGCGCAAGGGCCCGATGGCGAGCAGGTCGAGCAGCTTGCGCAATGCCGCGCGCGCGTTGGCATCCATCGCGGCGCATGTGGCGTCGACGTTGGCCACGGCATGGCTGAGCTGCAGCTCGCGCTGGCCGCGCTCGGCGAGCTCCGCCACCACGGCGGGCAGCAGCGCGGTGAACAACGCCACATCGCCCTCGCGCAGGAACTGCATGCCGGTGGCGGGCTGCTTCTGCTCGGGCGAGCAGCCGGACAATGCCGGGACCAGGCCGGCGCATGCGAGCGCGGCGGACAAGCCAAAGCCAATCTTGAGAAAGCCGCGCCGCGACAGCGCGGACGCGGGCGGCTCGGTGAATGGGGTGGGCATGTTGTCTCCTGTTTTGTTTCTAGCTAAGCGGACCTCATAGCGGCTCGGTTACGGCTGGCTTGCTCCCCTCTCCCACTTGTGGGAGAGGGAGTAAACACCGTCGTCATTCCAGAGGGCGTTGGCGCATCTTGTCGGCTTCGGCTCACGTCGTTGTCCGTTGCGGATAGCCCGCATTGACGCTCGCCGCAGTTTGGATAAAGATCGGTCCCCGGTCTTGATCCCGCATGACAGGTGATTTGATGCCACGCGCCAACGCGGCGCTCCCCGCCGCCATCATCGACATTGCCTGCGCATCGCCCGGCACCGTGTCGCTGCCTTACCTGCGCACCGTGCTCGACTATGGCGAGGCCGCCGGCATTGCGCCGGCCGACCAGCTCGCGCTCGCCGGGCTCGATGCCGCCCTGCTCGAATGCGCGGCCGGCCCCGCCACGCGCATCGGCGCCGCGCACTACCTGACGCTGCTGGATGCGCTCGCGCGCGCTGCCGGCGATCCGCTGGCTGGCCTGCACGCGGGCGCGGCCTTCCGGCCGCGCCACTACGCCGAGATGGGCTACGTGGTGCTGACCACGCCCACCGTGCGCGAGGCCATCCTGCAGGGCATCCGCTACGAGGTGCTGGCCAACGATATCGGCCGCACCCGCCTGTATGAAACGGCGCAGGGCGCGTGGATGACGTGGGAAGCCCTGCACGGCCCGCTGTCGCGCCACGCGCACGAGCTGCACATGGCCACGTGGATCTGCTTTGCCCGCTGGCTGCTGGGCGACGGCTTCTTTGCCGAGCGCATCGAGTTTCCCCACGCGCCGCCACCCGGTGGCCACGCCGACGATTACGCGCAGGTATTCGGCTGCCCGGTGGCCTTCAACGCCGGCCGCCACGCCATGCACATCGATCCCGCGCTGCTGGCGCGCCCCTCGATGCAGGCCGATGCGCACATGCAGGCGCAGATGACGCGTATCGCCCAGGCGCAGTTGCGCGCGCTGGAGGCGGACGGCGCCGGCGAGATCGCGCAGGCGCGTGCCTTTATCAGCGGCGCGCTGCATCGGGGCGACGTGCCGGTCGCGGCGGTGGCGGCACACCTGCGCTTGCCGGTGCGCACGCTGCAGCGGCGGCTGCAGGCGCGGGGACTGAACTACTCCGCGCTGGTCGAGGGCGTGCGCCGCGCGCAGGCCGAGCACTACCTTGCGGACCCCGCCATCAGCCTCGCCCAGCTGGCCATGCTGCTCGGCTTTTCGGAGCAGAGCGCGTTCAGCCATGCGTTCAAACGCTGGACGCAGGAAACCCCGAATGCCTGGCGCAAGCGGTTGCTGGGCCGCGTGCCGGGATAGCAGCCGCCGCTTTTCGGCAATGTTCGGTAGATCGGGGCCGGTTTCAAACGCAGCGGTGGGTACGCCCGCCAGTGCGGGAAAGCGCGCTTTCTGCTTGTTTCATGCGCTCAAAGCGCCACTAAAATCCGCTAAAAATTAGAAGAACGATTCAAATCTCCGTGTTGACCCGAGGCGCTGGCGTGCCTACGATGACATCCATCAATGTCACAATAAATGATGTTCCGATGCAGTACGGCATCCCGCCGTGCACGCCAGCGACACGAGAGACAGCCCATGAACGCGCCAGCGGACCTGCCCCCAGAGTTATCCACAGCCGGGCCATCACCGGAGGGCCACGGCCCCACCGAGTACTGCGATATCGCCATCATCGGCACCGGCTTCGCCGGGCTGGGCATGGCGATCCGCCTCAAGCAGGCAGGCCTGCATAACTTCGCCCTGTTCGAGAAAGCCGGCTCGGTGGGGGGCACCTGGCGCGACAACCACTATCCGGGCTGCGCCTGCGATGTGCAGTCGCACCTGTACTCGTTCTCCTTCGCGCCCAACCCCAACTGGTCGCGCATGTTTTCGCCGCAGCCGGAGATCCGCGCCTACCTGGAGCGCTGCACCGACCAGTTCCGCCTGCGAGCGCACTTGCGCCTGAATCACGAACTGCGCCGCGCCGCGTGGCACGATGCCAGCGGCACCTGGCAGCTCGACATGGCCGATGGCAAGCGCGTGCGGGCTCGCGTGCTGGTGTCGGGCATGGGCGGCTTGAGCCGGCCGGCGTATCCCGATATCCCGGGCCTGGCGCGTTTTCGCGGCGAGGCGTTTCACTCGCAGCACTGGAACCATGACTACCCGCTGGCGGGCAAGCGCGTGGCGGTGATCGGCACTGGCGCCAGCGCCATCCAGTTCGTGCCGCAGATCGCGCCGCAGGTGGCGCACCTGGACCTGTTCCAGCGCACGCCGCCGTGGATCATGCCCAAGCCCGATCGCAAGGTGTCGGCCACCGAGCGCTGGCTGTTCCGCCGCCTGCCGCTCACGCAAAAGCTGATGCGCACCGGCATCTACTGGGCGCTGGAGTCGCGCGTGCTTGGCTTCGTGGTGCATCCCAAGCTGATGACGGCGGTGGCGCGCATTGCACGCCGCCATATCAAGCGGCAGGTCGCCGACCCCGCGCTGCGCGCCACCGTCACGCCGGACTACACCATCGGCTGCAAGCGCGTGCTGATCTCCAACGACTACTACCCGGCGCTGGCGCGCGCCAATGTGGATGTGGTGACCCAGGGCATCGACCATGTAGAGGAAGACGCCATCGTGATGCGCGACGGCTCCCGCCGCCCGGCTGACTGCATCATCTTTGGCACCGGCTTTCACGCCACCGATCCGATTCCGCGCGGCGCCATCCTCGGCCAGCGCGGCGCCGACCTGCTCGACGCATGGCGCGATGGCGCCGAGGCGTATCTCGGCACCACCGTGGCCGGCTTCCCCAACCTGTTCCTGGTGGTGGGCCCCAACACCGGTCTCGGGCATAGCTCGATGGTGTTCATGATCGAGTCGCAGGTGAACTACATCCTCGGCGCGCTCAAGGCCATGGGCCGGCACCGCGTACAGGCCATCGACGTGCGAGCGCCCGCGCAGCGCGACTACAACGCCGGGCTGCAGCGCAGGCTGGCTGGCGCGGTGTGGTCGGAGGGCGGCTGCGTGAGCTGGTACCTCGACCCCAAGACTGGCAAGAACACCACGCTGTGGCCCGGATTTACCTGGCAGTTCCGCCGCGCCACCGCGCGCTTCCGCATGGCCGACTACGAGATCCGTCCGCTGACGCACCACGCGCTCGCGGCCAGACCGGCGACAGCAGGTGCGACGGCCAGCGAAGCCACCCAGGCCACCCAGGCGTGAGCGCGCTGCGTGCCCGGCCGAGAACAAGACCAAAAGAACCAGAAGAACACCGAGGAGACACCACATGAAGGATTTCAAGAACAAGGTGGCCGCCATTACCGGCGCAGGCTCAGGCATGGGCCGCTCGCTGGCGCTCGCGCTGGCACGCGAAGGCTGCCAGCTGGCGCTGTCGGACCGCAATGAAAAGGGCCTGGCGCAGACGGTGGCCGAGGTCATGCGCACGGCGCCGGGCCTGGTCTTCACACAGCACTGCGTGGATGTATCGAACCGCGCCGCGATGTACGCGTGGGCCGAGCAGGCCGCGCGCACGCACGGGCGCATCAACCTGATCTTCAACAACGCCGGCGTGGCGCTGTCGAGCACCATCGAGGGCATGAGCTACGAAGATCTCGAATGGATCATGGGCATCAACTTCTGGGGCGTGGTGCATGGCACCAAGGCGTTCCTGCCCTACCTGAAGGCTAGCGGCGAAGGCCACGTGATCAATACGTCGAGCATCTTCGGCATCTTCGCGCAGCCCGGCATGAGCGGCTACAACGCCAGCAAGTACGCGGTGCGCGGCTTCACCGAATCGCTGCGGCAGGAACTCGACATGTTCGACTGCGGCGTGTCCGCGACCTGCGTGCACCCGGGCGGCATCAAGACCAATATTGCGCAGGCCAGCCGCATTTCGGCGAACGTCACCGGCTTCCTGGTGCACGACGAGCAGCAGGGCCGCGACGAGTTCGAGAAGTACTTCATCACCACGGCGGATAAAGCCGCGCGCGTGATCCTCAACGGCGTTCGCCACAACCGCCGCCGCGTGCTGATCGGGCCGGATGCGGTTGCCGCCGACATGATGGCGCGGCTGCTGCCCGCCGCCTACCAGAAGCTGGTGGTGTTCGACGCGCGCCGCAAAGGGCCGCTCGGCCAGCCTGCCGCGGACGTGCCCAACACGGTGCCGGCCAAGGCCAGCGGCAACGGCGGAGATGCGCAATGAACCGCGTCTCCATGCCGGCGGACAGCCGCCTCTCGCAGCCACCCGGCGCGCTCACGCGCTGGTTCGGCCAGGGCCGTGTAGGGCTGTTCAGCTTGTCACGTGAAACGCTCGCCAGACGCTACGCGCTGCCCGCTTCGCGCTGGGTGCAGGTGATGGGCACGCTGGTGCATTACACCGATGAAGGCGTGCCAGACGGCGAGCCGCTGCTGCTGATCCACGGCTTCGGCGCCTCGCTGCACACCTGGCAAGGCGTGATGCCGGCGCTCGCACAACGCTATCGCGTGCTGCGCGTGGACCTGCCGCCGTTTGGCCTGACCGGGCCGTTGCGCGATGCGCGCGGGCGCATTCTTACCATGGACGTCGACACGTACCGCCGCTTCATCGACGCCTTTTGCGATGCCACCCACCTGCAGCGCGCCAGCGTCATCGGCAACTCGCTGGGCGGCCTGATCGCATGGGACATGGCCGCGCGCCATCCCTGCCGCGTCGACAAGATGGTGCTGATCGATGCCGCGGGTTTCCCGATGAAGCTGCCGCTCTATATCGCCTTGTTCAACCACGCGCCGGTGCGCTGGTCGGCACCGTGGCTGCTGCCGGAGTTCGTGATCCGCGCCGCCACGCGCGACGTCTACGGCGATGCCTCGCGCGTGGACGAAGGCACCTTCCGCCGCTATGTCGATTTCTTCTACGCCGAGGGCAGCCGCGAAGCCGTCGGCCGCATGGTGCCCAAGCTGGATTTCGATGCGCTCGACACGCTGGCGCTCAACGGCATCCGCTCGCCCACGCTGGTGCTGTGGGGCGAGCGCGACCGCTGGATCCCGCCGGCGCATGCGCAAGCCTTTGCCGGGCGCATTCCGGGCGCGCGGCTGCAGCGCTACGCGGGCCTTGGCCATATCCCGATGGAAGAGGATCCGCAACGCGTGGCGGCGGACCTGCTGCCTTTTCTCGACGGGCGCTGAAGCCACCGCCGAAACCCCCGACGCACCTGACGCACCCGACGCATTCCACGAATCGACAGGAGTACCCATCATGATGCCAGTCCGACGCGATGTGCATCCCCACTTGCCCGCCAGCCGCATCAGCGACTGGCACGTGCGGGGCCGCCATGTCACCCACTTCGTCAACGCGCTTTCGATCTTCTTCCCGGCGGGCGAGCGCTTCTTCATGGACAGCGTGCGCGCCTATCGCGACGACGTGACCGACCCCGAGCTCAAGCGCGCCATCGTGGGCTTTATCGGCCAGGAGGCCATGCACACGCGCGAGCATATTCTCTACAACCGGCTGATGACGGATGCGGGTCTGCCCGCCGAGCCGCTCGACCAGTTCGTGGCCAAGCTGCTTAAACTGCTGCGCAAGATGCTGCCCAGGTCATGGCAGCTCGCGCACACCATTGCGCTCGAGCATTACACCGCGATGCTTGCCGGCGGCCTGCTGGCGGACCCGGACCAGATGGGCGGCTCCGAGCCCGGCTATCACCAGGTGTGGATCTGGCACGCGCTGGAAGAGACCGAGCACAAGGCCGTGGCCTACGACGTCTGGAATGCCGTGATGAAGCCTGGGCTCTATCGGTATCTGCTGCGCACCTTCACCATGCTCACCACCACCGTGACGTTTTGGGCGATGGTGTTCGTGTTCCACATCCGGCTGGTGATGGCGGATCGCGAGTGCCGCAACAAGCTCGGTGGCTTTGGCGGCGTGGTGCGGTTCCTGTGGGGCAAGCCTGGTGTGTTGCGCAAGATGATGCCGGAGTGGTTTGATTATTTCCGGCCGGGGTTTCATCCGTGGGATCACGATAATCGTGCTCAGCTTGCTCGTATCGAGCCGTTGATTGCGGAGATCGAGGCGACTTCGGTGCGGGCTGGGGTGTCCGGTCGGGCGCCTTCGGTGAGGGGTGTGGTGTAGGTTGGTGGTGGTTTGTGGGCTGTTGACTTCAAAGTCAAAGGCTTAAAGTCAAAGGCTTAAAGTCAAAAGCCGTTTCACCTCCCCTGCGGGGAGGCGACCTACTTTCTTGTCTCGCCAAGAAAGTAGGCAAAGAAGGCGCCCCATAACGGGAGATGAAAACCTTCACGGCTCGCTTCGCATCGCGCTTTGGTGATTTCCGCCTGGGTGCGGAAATCACGGCTACACCGAGTGATGCTTTTACTCTACCGCCGGTTTGCTCCCCTCTCCCGCTTGCGGGAGAGGGGCCGGGGGAGAGGGCGGGCGCTTGATGTTGCGGCTTCGCCCGCGTACCTGTATCAGCGCTTTGTCTTCCGGGCCGCGCCCTTCGGTGCATTGCCCTTGCCGCCCTCTTCCGGTTCATCGTGCAAGTGCTCGATGATGGCTGCCACGCGGTCGCCGAGGTATTTGTTGGCCGACTGTTCGAGCGCCCGCATCATCTCCGCTTCTACCGCCACCATCGCCAAGGGGCGAATGCGCCAGAGGATATCCACCAGCCGGGGCACGTCCTGCGGCGGTGGCAGCTTGCCTTCGCCGAAGCGGTCCAGCTCGCGCACCACCATCGCCACGATCCGGTCCGATACGGCCTCGAAGTGCCCGCGTGCGTGCTCGATGATGGACAGCACATCCTCCAGCGCAAACCCCGCGCGTGCGATCTCGGCGCCGGCGGCCAGCGTGCGCGGGCTGCGCGCGAGGTAGCCCATGCCGTCCGGCTCCAGCAGGCCGAGCGCGATGGCCTTGGCCAGCGCCGGGCGCGACACCGCGCGGCCGAACAGCTTGGCCAGCGCCAGGTAGGAATAGTGGCGCGGCGCCTCGTCCGTCCACGGACTGCTGATGGCGGACTCCAGCCCGAGGATGGAGCGCAGGTCATGGCCTTCCACGATGGCCTTGAGCAGCTCCTGGATATTGTTCAGCGTATAGCCGCGCGCCAGCAGGTGGTTGATCAGCCGTAGCCGGCCCAGGTGCGCCTGCGTGTAGATGCCCACCCGGCCGCGCCGCTCGGGCGGATCGATCAGGCCGCGGTCCTGGTAGGAGCGCACATTGCGCACCGTGGTGCCGGCCGCGCGCGCAAGCTCGTCGATGGTGTATTCCGGCGGCGTGCCATTGCCATTGCCATTGCCGGAGCCGGCGGCATCGTGGGCGGCGGATGCGGATGAAGACGCGGATGAAGACGGGGAGGTGGGCGCGGGGCTGCGCTTGAAGAGGGCCATGGCAAAAATTCTACCCGAGTCGTGCCGCCGCCGTGTGTCGCATCCCGCGCGCCGGGGCACGTCCAGCTACAGCTACAATATTCGCAGCGCCGCTCCCGAGACGGCGGTATTCACCTGGATCGTCCCCTTTCAACTTCGCAACGCGCCCCGGCGCGAGTCCTTATGCATATCCGCTGGCTTGAGGATTTTGTATGCCTGGCCCAGGCCGGCAGCCTCGCGCGCGCGGCGGAGCTGCGCAACGTCACGCCGCCGGCATTCGGGCGCCGCATGCAGGCGCTGGAAGTCTGGGCGGGCGCACCGCTGATCGATCGCAGCGTGTTCCCGGTGCGCCTCACCGATGAAGGGCGCCAGTTCCTGGAAGCCGCGCAGAGCGCGCTGCGCACGCTCGACGAGACGCGCTTGTCGCTGCGCGCGGCGCGTCGGGCCGATGCCAGTACCGTGGTGATTGCCACCGGTAAGACACTCGCGCGTTCGATGGTGCCGGCGTGGCTGGCTGGCCTGCGCCACACGTTGCGCAACGATCCGGTGGCGGCCAATTTTCGCACCCGGCTCTCCACGTTTTCCACGCATGACGCGCTGGCGATGTTCACCGAGGGCGACGCGGACTTCCTGCTCTGCTACAACTCGCCGGAGCAGCCGGTGACGCTCGACAGCGCGCGCTACCAGTACTACCTGGTGGGCGAGGAACGCCTGGTTTGCGTGAGCGCGGCGGCGGACGGCGGCGGGCCGCTGTACAAGCTGCAAGCGCGCGGCCAGCGCGCGCCGGTGCCGATGATCGCCTACGCCGAAACGCTCACCCTGGGACGCATGGTCAACGGCGAGATCGCGCGGCGCGGGCTGGCCAGCCGCCTCGACGTGATCGCGGTAAGCGACTTCGCCGAATCCGTGCATGAAATGGTGCGCCAGCGCATGGGCCTGGCGTGGCTGCCCGCCAGGTTGATTGCCGATGACCTGCACGCGGGGCGCCTGGTGCGCGCCGGGCTGGAGGTGGGCGGCGAGACGGACCTCGCGATGCAGATCCTGCTGTATCGCCCGCGCGCGCCGATGCGGCCGCTGGGCGAGGCCTTCTGGCATGCCGCGGTGGCAGGCTAGCCGTCAGCAATCAACGCATCAACGCATCAACGCATCAACGCATCAACGCCACCACCGTCAGGACCACCAGGATCGCCGCCATCGACACATTGATCAGGCGCGCGCTCACCGGATCCTGCAGGAAGCCGCCCGCTCCCCCACCCCCCCTTGCCAAAACGGCAAGCGCCATTGCCAAAGCCGCACGTTGTTGCAGCCGCACGCTCTCTAACATCGCCGCATACCTGCCTACGGCGCAAATCTAAAAACGGAGAGACCTGCCATGAACAAACTGCTGCGTGCGGCTGCTGCCGCATCCTTCTGCCTGCTTGCCGGCGGCGCCTCCGCCTCGGGCTGGCCGACCAAGCCGATTTCCCTGGTGGTGGGCTACACGGCGGGCGGCAGCGTCGACCTGGTGGCGCGCACCATCGCGCCGGAGCTGGGCAGGCGCCTGGGCCAGAGCGTGGTGATCGAGAACCTGGGCGGCGCGGGCGGCACCATCGGCGCGTCCAAGGTGGTCAAGGCCGACGCCGACGGCTACACGCTGCTGATGGGCTCGGGCAGCGAGGTCTCGATCGCGCGCCTGACCAACCCCGCCGTGCGCTACGACGGCGAGCGCGACCTGGCGCCGATCACCTTCGTCGGCACCCAGCCGATGGTGCTGGTGGGCAAGTCCGCGCTGCCGGCCAAGAACGCCGACGAGCTGATTGCGCTGGCCAAGGCGCAGCCGGGCAAGCTGGCCTATGCCTCGTCCGGCGTGGGCACGCCGCTGAACCTGGCCGGCGAGCTCATCAAGCAGCAAGGCAAGGTCAACATCACCCATGTGCCCTATAAGGGTGCGTCCGCCATGTCCACCGACCTGCTCGGCGGCCAGATCGACCTCGCCGTGATGGTGCTGTCGTCGGCGCTGCCGCATATCCAGGCCGGCCGGGTCAAGGCCTACGGCGTGACCGAAGGGCATCGCGCCCAGGTGGCGCCCAACGTGCCCGCGCTGGCGGAAAGCAGCGCGCTCAAGGGCGTGGACATGGGCGTGTGGTTTGGCCTGATGGCACCGGCCAATACGCCGCGCGCCGTGGTCGATCGCCTGAACACCGAGATGCAGGCCGTGCTGGCCATGCCCGACGTGAAGAAGAAGCTGGCCGAGGCCGGCGTGGAAGTGGCGCCGGGCGGCCCGGGCCAGTTCGGCAGCTTTATCAAGCGCGAGACGGTGAAGTACAAGAGCATCGTCCAGACCGCCGGCATTCACGAATAAGGGGACGGCGGCAGGCGTACCATTTGCTTGTTGTCCGCTTGTTGTTTGCTAGCCGCAAGTGGCGGTGCCGGGATCGGCCGCCCGCCTTTCCTCGCTTCTTCGTTGCTTCTTCGTTGCTGTCTCGTTGTTAAGTCGAACTCACTGGCAACCTCCCCGACCCTAAAACATGACGACCACTGCCCCCAGCTTCCACGCTTACCCGGTTGAAGTCGAATTCCCCGATATCTCCGCCTACGCCACCGGCAACGCCGGCGTGCCCTACGTCCACACCTTCGACAGCGGCGTGCCCGGCCCGCACGTGATGGTCAACGCGCTGACCCACGGCAACGAGGTGTGCGGCGCCATCACCGTCAAGGCGCTGCTGGACCTCGGCCTGCGCCCGCGCCGCGGCCGCCTGACGCTGGCCTTTGCCAACGTCGACGCGTATCACAGCTTCGATGCGGCCCGCCCGGATGCGTCGCGCTATGTCGACCAGGATTTCAACCGCGTGTGGACGGCAGCCGTGCTGGACGACACCACCCGTGACTCGTCCGAGCTGCGCCGCGCGCGCGCCATGCGCCCGGTCATCGATACCGTGGACCTGCTGCTCGACCTGCACTCCATGCACGAGAAAAGCCTGCCGCTGATCGTTTCCGGCCCGCTCGACAAGGGCATCGCCCTGGCGCGCGCCGTGGGCGCACCGGCCAATGTGATCGTGGACGAGGGCCATCCGGAAGGCCGCCGCATGCGCGACTACGAAGGCTTTGGCGACCCCGCCAGCGCCAGGAACGCGCTGCTGGTCGAATGCGGCCAGCACTGGGAAACCGCTGCCGTGGGCGTGGCCAAGGACAGCACCGCGCGCTTCCTGCTCAATGCCGGCGTGATCGACGCTGGCGACGTGCCTGCAGGCTGGCTCTTGCCCGTGGCACCGCAGCGGGTGGTACGCGTGACCGAGCCCGTGGTCGCCAGCAGCATGGATTTCCGCTTCGCCGGCTCTTACACCGGGCTGGAAACCTTCGCCGAAGCCGGCACCGTGATCGGCTGGCGCGACGGCGAGCCGGTGGTCACGCCTTACCCGGATTGCGTGCTGGTGATGCCGTCGTTGCGGCAATTGCGCCCGGGCGTGACGGTGGTCCGGCTGGGTCAGCTGGTGGGCTGATCGGGTGATCGGTTAAGCGATGGATGGATGGGCGCGACGCGCACGAGAAGGTGTCCCCTGAAGGGGCACCACTCGCGCGCGTCTGTGCACTCCACAAGGGAGTTAAGCTGCACTTCTAGCTGTAATGGGTACGCCCTTGTCAAGGCGGCCTGCGTCAGGCGGTGGAGGTGTTCAGGCTGGCGTGGCTTGCGAGGTGGGATAAGCCGGCGCGGCGGGCGCGGCCGGTGCTCCGGCCGTGGACGGCTTTGGCCGCATGCCGGGCAGCAATTGCTCGAACAGCTCGTCGATCTTCATCTCGGGCGGGACCAGGTTGCTCAAGTTGAGGCCGCCAGCGCTGCGCAGGGCATCGTAGTTTGCCTTGCCGGCGCGCTCACCATTGATGTAGACGATGATCTCCGCCGTGCTCAGGAAATCGCGCCAGTAGGTCTGGCGCTGCATGTAGACCGTGGCGGTATAGGGGCACGACGCCACCGACGAGCCGGGCGACAGCATCTTGAACTCAAAGCCGCGCTGCTGCACCGAGTCGCGGATGAATTCCGCGTAGGCATTGCCGCTGCCCGCGTTGGCAATCACGCAGAACAGCGTGCCGTCGGCGGGCTGCATGACGGCGATATGGTCGCCGCGGTCGACCGGGACGACGGCCTGGTACGTGGCGCAGCCGGTGACCAGCAAGCCTAGGCTGGCGGCTAGCAATGCTTTTTTCATGATGCTCCTGGAAACGCTGCTGCAAGGGTGCCGAACCGTGTTGTCGGCAGGCGCGCCCGCCAACTTTAGGCCATTGTGGCGTGGGCAATCGTTGGAACAGAGCGGGTAAACCGGTCCTGCGCCGGTCCTGCGCCGGTTCCGTGGAGCGCGGTGGCCGCCGAGGCAAAAAAACGGCCAGCCGGAGAGGCTGGCCAAGAGGGGGTACTACCCTTGGAGACTACTAGCGTTCGGGTTGGCTGCGCGGGTGAGTCTCAGAGCACAAAAACCTGGCGGCAGCGCAGCGCCATCACCTGCGCCTCGAAGGCGCGGGCGGCGCGCCGCGCGAGCTGGTCGCGGCGGCGCTGGCGGGGTTTGGGGCCTGGCGAGCCAGCGGGCTGGTCCTTGCTGGTGCCGTCGCGGCGGCCGCCCGGGTGGCCATGATCCACGGCGAGGGGGCCGAGCCCTGTCACCTGCCACTCGCGGCGCGTAATCGCGAGGATGTTGGCGAGTGCCTGGGCTTGCGGCGCGGTCATACTGCCCGGGAGGAGGACGTTCATCATGATATTCAGCGTGGCCCGGGCTCCTGGGAGCTTGCGGCCTTGTAGCGTCGTTGACGTTTGTTGGTATCGTGATGGAAAGATACACAGCGCCGGAGCGCGCCATTATCGACGGCGCACCGATCTTGCTGTGGGATGTGTCCTACAAGGCGCCGGAGAGGCGATTGGACCACTGGTTTGCTCTGCTCTCCTGCCTGGCTGGAGGGGCCGGCAGGATCTGCGTTGTCGTGCTCCCCTCTCCCCCTGAGGGGAGAGGGAGCAACAGCCGTCGTCATGGCGCGCGGCTTTGGCCCGTTCGGCGGCTTTGTCAGGCGCTTCAGGCCTTTGCCGCGCCCCCGCTGGCCATCGTGCCCACCACCATCAGGCAGATCGCGGCAAGGAACACTCCCACCAGCAGGATCTGCAGGCGCCCCACCGGGCGGCCCTTCAGGAACGCGTTGCTGATGAAGGGCGGTGAGACCAGGCCCACCACGGTAACGATCAGGATGGTCAGGGCGAGTACGGAAAGCAGGGTTTGCATGCTGGATATCGGTGTGGGTAAGTCAGTGCTCGCGCTCAGTTGGCGCCGCCACGCACAAGGCAACCCTCGAGAACTGGCGAGCCTTCCACCTGGCCGGCGCCGGTACATTCCACCGCCACCTTCTGCCCGCGCCGGACCATGGTGCCGCGCGCTTCCACCTCGCAGGTGCGGCCGGCGGGGCCGCAGATCTGGATCGGCAGGAGCTTGGCGCGCACCACCAGGGTCGGGCTATTGGAGCGGATATCCAGGAAGACCGTGTCGCCTCCCTCGCGCCGCACGCCGCTGGCTATGCCCTCCACGATGAAATACTTGCCTAGGTAGCGGTCGTTGGCCGCGCCGCTGTTTTCCTGGTAATCGTCGACGAGGGTGTCCGCCTGGTATTGCGGCAAGATGTCGGTGGAGCGGTTCGGGTCGATGCTGATCGGGTCCAGCGTGCCGTTCTTGGGCACGCCGCGCGCGCCGGCGTTCGGCTCCGGCACCGCCGCGGACGCCGCCCTGACCGGCTCGGCGGCCGGTTCTTCCTGCTGCTCTTCATGGTTGCCGGTGAGCCACAACATGCCAAGGACGGCAAGGGCGACAACGCCGATAAGGATTTGCTGGTTACGGTTCAACATCCGGGGTTTCCTGCGATAGAAATAGGCCATTGCGCTGGCAGGCACCAGCTTGCGCAGCGCGCGCGCCGCACTGCGTGCCGGCGCGCTCGGATCGGCCGCCAGCCCGCCTGTGGCAAGGACTGGCGGTGCCAGTCCAGGCGCTCGGGAGGGACCTGCCCAAAAAGTTGCCCACAGCTTTGCCCACAGGGTTATTCGGTCTTCTCCACAGACTTGTCCACAGCCTGGACAGGGTGTGGTGTGGGGATCCGGGTGGGGTTGCGCATGCACTTCATGGCGAGGGTGTGGCGTAAGGCTGGCTTTGGCGGCGCCGCCAGGATGCCTCGCATCACGCTGCAACCGGCAAGCAGCGATCAGTGAAGGTGCCGCAGCCCGGTTTCGTCGTCGTCGTCTTCGTCTTCGTCCCAGTCCTCGTGCTCGACCGGGGTGTCCGGCGCCATGTCGAACACCATCGAGTGGTGCTGCACGGTGAACCAGTCACGGAACTGCTCCAGCGTCAGCGTTTGTGGCCACAGGCTTTCGTCGAACCACTCCCCCAGCATGAATTCGAAGAGGGCGCGCCAGCGCTGCTCCACCCACTGCAGCGCTTCCGGCGTGGTCGCCACATCGTCCGGCACCAGGAACACACTCTGGTCCTCGCGCACATGCTCAAGGGTCAGCGTGGCTACCGGGTCGATATCCACGGCCATGATCCAGTCGAAGAAAGGCTGCTGCGGCACCAATACGACGAGCGAGCGATTGAGGGTAAAGCGGGGATGATCGGTCATGGCAGGGGCTCGTTCGCTGAAACGGCCCATTGTAGCCGTTGGCCGTGCCCGCATGCGATTCATCGGTGGGCCAGCGGGCCGGCACTGCCAGGCCGCCGCCCGCCGTGGACCGGCACGCCTAGATGATGGGCCGTCCCCCCCTGGCAGGGTCGGCCCCGAATGCGTCCCGCGCCGGCAAGGCGGCCGATGGCGGGGGCGGTGCTGGCGTGGGAACCCGGTTGGGGAACAGCACGTCCTTCAGCCCCAGGAAGCGTTTTTCGATCAGGTGCCAGCTGAGCAGGGCCGCTGCGATGGAAGCGCACAGGCACGCCGCCGAAAAGCCCAGTTGCCACGGGATCTGGCTGCCAAGCAGCAGGCGCGGCTCGCCGAACGCCTTGACCGCCACCACGCGGATGATCGGGTGGAACACGTAAAGCGCGTAACTGTACTTGCCCAGGAACACCAGGTACCGGTTGCTGAACACGGCGTGCCGGTCCGTGGCGCAGGCCGCGTAGATCAGGCCCACCGCCACCACGGCAACCACCGAGAAGCCCACGGTGTAGATCAGCGGGCTGGATTCCAGCCGGGAACCCATGGCCGCGAGCCCGCCCACCAGCACCAGCAGCGCGAACGGCGCCGCCTTCACCAGCCAGGGCTTGAAGTGCAATCCGCGCCGGACCGCCATCGCCAGCAACGCGCCCGCCACCAGGCCATCCAGCCGGGCCGGCGTGAACACCGAAATGGCGTCCGCGCCGAAGCCCTGCATGACCATGCCGACGCGCACCGCCAGCGTACCCGCCAGCAGCACAAAGCACAGCCGGCGCATGGCGGCCAGCGGCAGCAGCAGCACCAGCAACGGCCACACGGCATAGAACTGCTCCTCGATGGCGAGCGACCACAAATGCCCCGCGCCCGCCCCGAAAAACGTGCCGGTCAGCGCCTGCTTGAGGTTGGACAGATACAGCACGAACCACGGCCAGCTGGCCTGCACCGCCTCCAGCTTGGCCTGCTCGTTGTCGCCGAGCCGGTGCGAGATCAGCGGAAACAGCAGCAGGAACAGGACCGCCAGGTAGAAGTAGTACAGCGGAAAGATGCGCAGCACGCGGCGCCCGTAGAACGCGCGCAGGTAGTTGGGCGCGCCCTTGGTGCGCAGCAGGATGCCCGTGATCAGGAATCCCGACAGCGCAAAGAAGATATCCACGCCGATCCATCCCGTCATCGACAGCTGGTAGAACACCCGGTCGAGCGCCAGGTTCGACACCAGGCCCACGTGGGCAAAGTGATAAAGCATGACGATCAGGACCGCCAGGCCCCGCACACCGTCCAGCGCGGATAAGTGTGTACCGTCTCTGTTCATGTTCACTCCCTGCTTGGGATGGGCACGGCCGCGCGGGCGTGCCCCCCGGACTGCCGCGGCACAATGTCACAAGGTACCGCGAGGCCCGGCCTGCGTTGGTGTGGCAGCCAACAGAAACAGAGGCCAGCTCCACTCAACTGCGGCTTACAAGGCTTGTTGCGGCAAGTCCTGGAGTGGTTCGGCCTCGACGCTGCGCGGGTGCGCGCCGCCCTCCTCGCTCCCCGCCTCCAGGGTTGCCGCCTGCGCTCGCTTGCCAAGCCAGCTTCTGAGGCGCAGGAAAGGCGCTTCGACCAGCGCGTAGCTCAGCGCCGCGGCCGCCAGCGCCTCCAGGATGCAAAAGGGGAAGCGCAGCGCCAGCGGCGATGCCGTGCTGGTAAACAACTGCTGCCAGACATACAGGCTGAACGAGATCGTGCCGACGAACACAAAGGCCTTGCTCCTGAGCAGTCGCGATATCCACAGCTCCGGGCGCTCCACCACGGCGAGGATCAGCAGGCCGACTGCCGCCGCCAGCGCCACCGGGCCATAGGTCGCCGTCCAGATGCCGCCGGCCAGGGTGCCGATGACCGGCAGGCCAAGCAGCAGTACCAGGATCAGCGCCGGGAGCACGAACGCACCGGCGAAGCGCGCGTTCATTTGTGCCTTCAGGCGCTCGCGATCCAGCGCGATATAGCATCCCATCAGCACCGGGTCCACGCCCGTGTGCAGCATCAAGCCCAGCTGCCCGCGCAACGAAGGTGTCGCGAAATAGCAGAGCACCCTGAGCAGCGGCATCAGCATGATCACCAGCACCAGCCAGCGCGGATCCCTGCCGCGCAGCAGCAGCAACAGCACTGGCGGCCACAGCCAGTAGAACTGCTCGTCCAGCGCCAGCGTCCAGAAATGGCCGAGCAGCCACGCGCCGGTGGGATGCGCCATGTTGACGTTGCCCAACCCGAGCAATTCGGAGTAATTCCAGAGGTGCACTGCCGCAAACAGGATCTGCCGCACATCCACGTCGATCAGCCCGGCGATGCCAAACAGGCCCAGCGCGATGAGATAGACATAGAAAGCCGGCCAGATGCGCAGCGCGCGGCGGCCATAGAAGCGCATCAGCTTGATGGAGCCGCAGGCGCGCCACTCAGCCTGCAACAGCTCCGTAATCAGGAAGCCGCTCAGCACGAACGAGATAAACACGCCGACGCCGCCGTTCGCGAAATACCGCAGTGGCGCAAGCAATCCCGTGTACCCCCCCTTGGCCATGTGCTCCGCATGGCTGATGACCACCAGCATGACCGCAACGCAGCGAAGCCCGGTCAGCTCTAGAACGCGACGGCTCATTTTTCTCACCCCTCAAAGTGTCGGGGGCGCGGTACTCTGCCATGCCTCCCTGCCGCCACGCCACGACGCTCTCCGGCATCGCGGTGGCTCGCGCGCGGCGCGCGTAGCCGGTGGGCATGCGAGATGAAGCTAGCCTGCCCCGCGCCCGCTCACTGTGCGCCGGCATACCAAGTGCGTGCTAACGTGAAAGGATGACAAACGCGCGGCTACCGGTTCGGCAGCAAGGAGGCAGGCGCCATGGGTTTCAAGGTCGGCTTCACGCTAGCGGTGGAAGGCCTGCTCTTTGCGGCCTTGCTGTTTGGCGCCGCAGGCACGCTGGCCTGGCCCGCCGCCTGGGCCTATCTCATCCTGTTTTTTGGTGGCGGCTTCTGGCTGACGGCGCGCCTGGCGCGGCACGATCCGGCGCTGCTCGCCGAGCGCATGAAAATGCCGCTGCAACCCGGCCAGCCGGTCTGGGACAAGATTCTGCTGCCGTTCGTGGCCGCGGCGTGGATCGCCTGGATGGTGCTGATGGGCCTGGATGCGGTGCGCTTTCACTGGTCCGCGATGCCGCTCTGGCTGCAGTGCCTGGGCGCGGTGCTGATGGTGCTGTCATTTTTCGCGATCGACCGCGTGTTTCATGAAAACACCTTCCTCGCGGCCGTGGTCAGGATCCAGGCCGAGCGCGGGCACCGGGTGGTGTCGAGCGGCCCCTACGCCGTGGTCCGCCACCCGCTCTACGCCACCATGCTGGTGTTCCTGCCCGCCAATGCGCTGATGCTCGGCTCCTGGTACGGCGTTGCCGCCTCGCTGGTGCTCATTGGCGCCATCGTGCTGCGCACGGCAATGGAAGACCGCGAGCTGCAGCGCGGCCTTGCGGGCTACGCGGCTTATGCGGCCCGGGTGAGATACCGGCTGGTTCCGTTCGTCTGGTAGGCGCGTCAGGAAGGCAGCCGGTCTTTGCTGGCTATCGCAGGTTATCGCTGGCTATTGCCGGCGATCTACGCACCGAAGCCTCAATGGATCTGCATCCCGCGCATGGCGTGGATGCGATCGTGATGCCACTGTATGCCCTCGTACTGGCGCTGCACCACCGCGCGGATCTCGGGCGGCATGTCCTTCATCAGCGCCGACTGGTATTCGCGTTTTGCCGTTTCCTCATCGCGTTCGCAGAGTTGCAACACCGCATCATCGTTGTGCGGCGCGATCACGTGCAGCACCTCCATCCAGCCGCGATGCAGCGTGCCGCCCATGGTGCCGCGATCCCGCGGCTCCGCGCCCAGCGATGTCACCAGTGCCTGCAACTCCATCACGGACGCGCGGCACGATTCCGCCGTGCCCGCCAGGATGGCGCGTATCTCGGGGTTATGCACTTCACGGGCGCCGGTTGAGCAGCTGAGTTCGCCGTCCTTGCCAACCTCGATCAGGTGGTTCAGGGTGCCGACGATTTGTCCTTGCGCGTTGGTCATGACGATCTCCTTGCCGGTCTTGCATGGACAGGAGCCTGTATGAATCCTCATGTGAATCCCCGCGTACATCGGCGCCGCACGCTACACGCCTGGCGTCGATGCCGGTCCGGGATTCAGGCCCCTGCTCCCTGTGCTTGCCTTGATTGCCGCGCGGCACTTATGCGATGGCTCGCACGCTGGCAGCCGCGTGGACCAGCGGCGGGCGAGGGTTTGGGATTTCAGTATAGGAGGGGTGTGCGGACTCGTTGGGGATGCTGGCCAGCTTGTGTGCTACAGATCACCGGAATCCGATTCTCCACCCGGCGGGTGGTGAATCAACGCGTTTGGAAATCAATGAAAATCAATGGAAATCAACCTCCGACCCGCGCCTGCCGACACCCTGCGCCACCTGACCCACACAAAACCGCAAAATCTGCAAACCGCCTCCCGGTACCTTGCGCCCCATGGAGATCACATGAAACCCGAAACCCGAATCCAGTACGCCCAACGCATGGAACCCGTCCTGCGGTGGCTGGCAAGCCACCCCGACGCCGACCCGGATCTGTACCAACTGGCCGACCTGGCCTGCCTGTCACCGTATCACTTCCATCGCGTCTACCGCGCGATGATCGGAGATGCCGCTGCGCGATACTGACCTACACAGGCCCCTACAACGAGATGAACAAGGCCTATAACTGGATGTTCTCGGAATGGCTGCCGAACAGCGGGGAGGTGCCGGCGGATTTTCCGATGTTCGAGCAGTACGTGAACGATCCCCGCATCACGCCGCCCGCGCAATTGCAGACGCGGATCTGCATGCCGGTGAAGTAGGTCTGCTTGCCTACTTCCCAATACAAAACCGCGTAAAGATCGTCCCCAGCAGATCATCGCTGCTGAACTCGCCGGTGATGCTGTTGAGATGGTCCTGCGCCAGGCGCAGTTCTTCCGCAAACAGGTCCAGCGCCTGCGCTTGCTGCGCCGCGCGCTCTTCGGCAAGGTCCAGGTGCGATTGCGCGCTGCGCAGCGCGGTGAGGTGCCGCTCGCGCGCGAGGAAGGTGCCTTCGTTGCCCGATTGCCAGCCCACCAGCCGCAGCAATTGCCCGCGCAGCAGGTCGATGCCGGCACCGGTGCGTGCGGAGATCCATACCTCGGCCGGGTTCGGGCCGATGGCGGCGACCACATGCGGGCGATCCGCGCTGAAGTGGTGCTCGCCTACCTTGGGCGCCAGGTCGATCTTGTTGACCACGCGCAGGATCGGGGAGCCCGGGGGCAAGTGGCCGGAGAGGCGGTCGTCGATGGCGCCGTCGATCTCCGACAAGCCATGTTCCACGTAGTCGGCCGCGTCCACCAGATGCAGCACCAGGTCGGCGCGGCCCACGGCTTCCCAGGTGCGCGCGATGCCGATGCGCTCGACTTCGTCGGTGGCGTCTTCGCGCAGGCCGGCGGTGTCGATGATATGCAGCGGGATGCCTTCGATCTGGATGGTCTCGCGCACGCGGTCGCGCGTGGTTCCGGGGATGGGCGTGACGATGGCGAGCTCCGCGCCGGCCAGCGCGTTGAGCAGCGACGACTTGCCCACGTTGGGCTGCCCCGCCAGCACCACCGACAAGCCCTCGCGCAGCAGCGAGCCCTGCTTGGCCTGCGCCAGCACGCCGCACAGCGCGTCGCGGATATCGGCAAGCTGGCCGCGCGCGTTGGAGGCTTCGAGGAAGTCGATCTCTTCCTCGGGGAAATCCAGCGTGGCTTCCACCAGCATGCGCAGGTGGATCACCTGCTCCACCAGCGCGCGGATGGCGTCGGAGAACACGCCTTCCATGGAGCGCGCGGCCGAGCGCGCGGCGGCTTCGGTGCTGGCCTCGATCAGGTCGGCCACGGCTTCCGCCTGGGCCAGGTCGAGCTTGTCGTTGAGAAAGGCGCGGCGCGTGAACTCGCCTGGCTCGGCCAGACGCAGGCCAATCTCGCGGCCCGCATCCAGGCAGCGCGCCAGCAGCATCTGCATCACCACCGGGCCGCCATGGCCCTGCAGCTCCAGCACCTCTTCGCCGGTGTAGGAATGCGGCGCGGGGAAGTACAGCGCCAGGCCGTGGTCGATCGCCTTGCCGCGCGCATCGAGGAACGGCAGGTAGGTGGCGTGGCGGGGTTTAAGCGCCTGGCCGCACACGGCCTGTGCAATCGCGCTCACGTCGGGGCCGGACACGCGCACCACGCCGATGCCGCCGCGCCCGGGCGCGGTGGCAATGGCAGCGATGGGAATGGCGGAAGTGGAGCGAGTCTGGAGGGAGTGGGTTGCGGTCATGGCGGTCGTGGCAGTCATGGCGATATTGTCGCAGATCGATCCGGCACATCCGTCGCACCCGCCGCATCCTTTGCGGGCATGTTCAGGCACTCCATCATCAGCCGGCGTGCCACCGCGCCGTCGATCAGGCCACCCAGGCTGCCTTGGCGCTTCACCAGCTTGCGGTGCAGGCGCTTGGCATAGCGCGCGGGCAGCACCGGCTTCAAGGCCTCGATCACATAGCGCAGCCGCTTGCTGCCAATGCGAAAGCGATGCACGCGGGCCAGGTCTTGCGAGCGCGCGGCGCGCGCCAGCGATTTCACGCGCTTGCGCCCGCGGCACACCCGCCGGCTGGCGAACTCCGCCAGGTGATCCTTTGCGGCGGGGCCGGCGCCCTGCACGCCGCCCCGGTTCAGGTGCGTGAGATCGCGGTGCAGCACGGGCAGCGGCCAGTGCTGGTATTCGGTGAGCTGCGCCAGCATGGTGGCGCGTGCGTAGTGGCGGCGCGTAATCGCGGTGTCATGCACCGCCAGCAGCACCGGATCCTCCGGCTCCAGGTCCAGCGCCGGGCGCAAGGTCTCGCTGACGAACACGTCCCAGTCGCGCACATCGCCGGCAGCCTGCGCCAGCTTGCGCAGGCAGTCATCCCAGCGCGCGCGGATGGCCTTGGGCAAGGCCGGGGCAAAGGCCCAGCACACGGCGCGCAGATGCCGCACCGCCACGCGCAACGCGTGCACATCATCAGGGTGGTCGCGCCGGTGCAAGGCATCCAGCTGATCGGCAACCGCCACCAGGCCCGCATCGCCGAGCGCGATGAAGGCATCGATGGCGGGCATGCGGGGGTGCAACTGGATGGGAAGGTTGGCAGCGCGCATGGCATATCGGCGTTGGCGTATGTACCGGCGTACCTACTGGAACAGCCTGATCTACGCAGGCCGGGTTCAGGGCACGATTCAGGGCACGTCTATTCAGTGTAGGCCATTGTGTCGGTTGCGCCGCACTCCATTGACAGCCCGCGCGCTTCGGGTTGCAATGGTTGCTGGCAACGCCAGCCGGCCAGCCACCACCCAAGCCGTACCCGACCACCACTAGTGCGAGGAGCAGCGCCATGTCCACCGAACAAGAACGGCTTTTGCTGCGGGACACCATCGAGGCCGGCTTTCGCCAGGCGGCCTTTGTCGCGGACGTGGGCATCCGGCTGGTGGATTGCGGGCCGGGCTGGTGCGAGAGCGAACTGCTGGTCACGCCCCGCCACCTGCAGCACGGCGGCATCGTCCACGCCGGCGTGCAGGCCACCATCGCCGACCACACCGCGGGCGCGGCCGCCTCCACCATGCTGGATGCCGGGCGCCATGTGGTCACCGCCGAATTCAAGATCAACCTGCTGCGCGCCGCCCGCAGCGATCGCCTTACGTGCCGCGCCGACGTACTGAAATCCGGCCGCGCCATCATCGTGGTGGAGGCCGATGTCTTCGCCAACGTGCACGGCGAGGCGGTGCTGGTCAGCCGCTTCAACGCCACCATGAGCGTGCTCGACCTGGCCTGAGACGGTGCCTTGGTGCCGGACCCGGACGGCCACAATATCGAGGCGGTGTGCGACGCGCCTGGGTGAGACGAGGGCAACGCAGACAAGCACGCAGCGCATGCGATACCGAAAATCGGTAAATTGTTACCTGTCTTAGGTACCCGGCAAAAACCAGCAAAAGCCGGCAAGCCATGGGCTTGGGCTGCTCAGAACAACAGCGTCAGCAAATCAAACAACTCCTGATCCGCCGCTGCGGCGGAACGGGCGCGCCGCCTGATCACGGCCAGCAGGCAATCCACGAAGCACTGCGCGGCCGCGCCGCGCATCGCGCTGCGGCGCGCGATGATGCCCAGCTGGCTGGTTTCGAAGCGCTCGGCCACCGGCACCGCCTGCACCCAGCCGCGCATCGCGTCGGTGAACATCAGCGGCCGCGGGCAATAGGTGAGCATGCCCGCGTGCCGCACCATTTCCAGCAGCAACGAGGTCGAATGCGCGCGATGCAGATGGCGCGGCTCGATGTCGGCGCCGTGCTGCCAGAACAGGTTCTGCATCATCGCTGGGTAGGTGGCGGGCGTGTAGTTCACCACCCAGTCCTGATCCAGCAGTTGATGCAGCGAGGTCTTGCCGGCGCAAGGATGGTCGCGGCTGGCTACCACGCGGGAGTCATAGGCCAGCAGGAGCTCGCAGTCGAACTCCTGGCCCGACATGGTCCGCGTGAACGGACCCACGACAAAATCCAGCAGGCCCTCGCGCAGGCGCGGCAACGCCACAGCGGTCAGGCCCTCGAACACCTCAAGCTGCACGCCCGGCATGCGCTCCCGAAAACGCAGCATTGTCTCGGACAGGAACGTCAGCATGACCCAGGGCGTGACACCGATCGACAGCCGCCCGCCCACCTCGCCACGGAGCTCCGCCAGTTCCGCGTTGGCGCGCTCCAGCTGGCCAACCACCAGGCGTGCATGGCCCAGCAGCCGTAGCCCCGTCTCCGTGAAGCCAACGCCGCCGGCGGTGCGCAGCAGCAGCGGCAGCCGCTGCTCCGCTTCCAGCTCGCGCAGTGCCTTGGTCACCGCCGCCTGCGAATGGCCCAGCAGTCGTGAGGCGGCACGGATGCTGCCGGCGTCGGCAACGGCAACCAAAGCCTGGAGTTGATGGAGTTTCATTGTGGGGCTGAGGGGAAGGGGGGAAACGGAAAAGGGGGGGCAACCAATGGTTGTCAGGATAACAAGATTGCCGCTTCCCGCGGCGGGTGGGCGCTGCCTATGATCGGTTCCCTGTTCCACGGGGGCGCCGCCGGCATGGCGTCTGCCACCCGGCACCCACAAGGAGACCCGTCATGCTGCAAGCCCCCCAACCCGCAGAATCCCCTGTTTTGCCCGGCATCCGCGCCATCGAGGCCGAAATGGTGGCCTTGCGCCACCGCATCCATTCGCATCCCGAACTCGGTTTCGAGGAGTTCGTCACCAGCGACCTGGTGGCGGAGTGCCTGCAGGCCTGGGGCTATGCGGTGCATCGCGGGCTGGGCGGCACCGGCGTGGTCGGCACGCTGCACCACGGCGAGGGCCGCGCGCTGGGCCTGCGCGCCGACATGGACGCGCTGCCCATCCAGGAAGCCACCGGCCTGCCCTACGCCAGCAAGCTCGACGGCAAGATGCACGCCTGCGGGCACGACGGCCACACCGCCACCCTGCTCGCCGCCGCCAAATACCTGGCCGAGCACAAGCCTTTCAAAGGCACGCTGCACCTGATCTTCCAGCCCGCCGAGGAAGGCATGGGCGGGGCCCGTGAAATGCTCAAGGACGGGCTGTTCACGCTGTTTCCCTGCGATGCCGTGTTCGCCCTGCACAACATGCCCGGCCATCCGGTCGGCAAGTTCGGCTTCCTGCCCGGGCCCTTCATGGCCTCGTCCGACACCGTCACCATCCGCGTGAGCGGGCGCGGCGGCCACGGCGCGGTGCCGCACAAGGCGATCGATCCGGTGGTGGTCTGCGCCTCCATGGTGATGGCGCTGCAAAGCGTGGTGGCCCGCAACGTCAACCCGCTCGACATGGCCATCGTCACCGTCGGCGCCATCCAGGCCGGCAAGGCGCCCAACGTGATTCCCGACAGCGCCGAGATGCGGCTGTCCGTGCGCGCGCTCAAGGCCGAGGTACGCGACCTGCTCCAGGCCCGCATCACCGCGCTGGCGCACGCCCAGGCGGAGAGCTTCGGCGCGCGTGCCGAAGTCCACTACGACCGCCGCTACCCGGTACTCGTCAACCATCCCGCCGAAACGGAACTGGCCCGCGACGTGGCGCGCGAATGGCTGGGCGACGAAGGACTGATCGACAACATGGTGCCCCTCACCGGCAGCGAGGACTTCGCCTTCCTGCTGGAGCAGCGCCCCGGCTGCTACCTGATCATCGGCAACGGCGATGGCGAGGGCGGCTGCATGGTGCACAACCCGGGCTACGACTTCAACGACGCCTGCCTGCCGCTCGGCGCCACCTACTGGGTCAAGCTGGCCGAGCGCTTCCTGGCCTGAGTCCGCGCGCGCACGGCCGGTTTGCTCCCCTCTCCCGCGGGCGGGAGAGGGGAGCACAACAACGTAGATCGAGTTTTGTCAGCAAGCTGACCGGGCGCATGCACGGCAATAGCACTGCCATGATCGGGCGCATGCCCGGCAATAACGATTCAAGGAGACCGGACCATGTCCACCACCACCGCCGCCCCGGCGCAGGCGCCCACCGCCGCGCCCGCCCTGCCCGCGCCCACCCGGCGCGCCATCGCCGCCATCACCATCGGCAACGGGCTCGAGTTCTATGACTTCACCGTCTACAGCTTCTTCGCCGTGATGATCGGGCGGCTGTACTTCCCGGTGCAAGGCGCGCTCGGGCAGTTGATGCTGTCGCTGGCCACCTTTGGCGTGGGCTTCGTGGCGCGGCCGCTGGGTGGCGTGCTGATCGGCCTGTACGCCGACCGCGTCGGCCGCAAGCCGGCCATGACGCTCACGCTGTGGATGATGGGACTGGGCTCCGCGCTGTTCGTGGTGGCGCCCACCTATGCCCAGATCGGCCTCGCCGCGCCAGCGCTGATCGTGCTGGCGCGGCTGGTGCAGGGCTTTGCCATTGGCGGCGAGATGGGCGCATCCACGGCGCTGCTCATGGAGTACGCCGACGACAACTCGCGCGGCTACTTCGGTAGCTGGCAGTTGTTCAGCCAGGGGGTGAGCGTGCTGCTGGGATCGCTGGTGGGCCTGCTGCTGACCAATGTGCTGCCCCCCCCGGCGCTGGAAAGCTGGGGCTGGCGCCTGCCCTTCCTGCTCGGCATCCTGGTGATTCCGGTTGGCCTGTATATCCGGCGGCATCTCGACGAAACCGGCGAGTCCGCCACGGGCACCCACGGCGCCACCAGCGCGCGCGGGCCTGTCCGAGGTATTCCTCGGCCATGGCCGCGCGGTGGTGGCTGGCGTGCTGATCACCATCGGCGGCACCTCCGCCAACTACATCGTGCTGCACTACATGGCCAGCTACGCGGTGACGGTGCTCAAACTGCCGCTGTCGGTCGGCATGGGCGCCGGTTGCCTGGCCGCGCTGGTGCAGGTGGCGCTGTGCGCCTATGCCGGCCGCCTGTCGGACCGCATCGGGCGCAAGCCCGCCATCCTGTGGTCGCGTGTGGCAATGTTGGTGCTGATCTATCCGGCCTTCCTGCTGATCAATGCGCACCCGTCACTTGCGGTGCTGCTGGCTGCGGTGGCGTTGCTGGCGCTGACCCTGGTGTTCAACACGGTGCCGTCGGTGGTGGTGCTGACGGAACTCTTCCCCCGCCGGATTCGCGCCACCGGCCTGTCGGTGGTCTATTGCATCGGCGTGCTGGTGTTCGGCGGGTTTGCGCAGTTCCTGGCGACCTGGCTGATCGACCTCACCGGCAACCGCAACGCGCCGGCCTTGTATGTGATCGGCTGCGGGATTGTGTCACTGGTGGGTTTGGTGATGGTGCGGGAGACGGCGGGCAAGCGGCTGGATTGAGGAGACGGTCGCTTACGCCTTGCGCCTGGCCGTGCCTGCGCTCTGGGGATGGCAGGCTTGGCCCTCATCCCCGAGCGTTGCGCACCCGTGCTCGCAGGGCCTCGAAGTAGTCGCTATCGACCGGAGCCGTGGGCGCTGAATCGGCACCCGCCAACAGCAGGCCGCGAAGGTGCTGGCGATCCTGATCCTTGCGGATCAGCTCGCGCACGTACTCGCTGCTGGTGCCGTAGCCGCGTTGGTTGACTTGCTCATCGACAAAGGCCTTGAGCGTGTCAGGCAGGGAGATATTCATGGTGCTCATGGTTTCATGCTAGCGAGTTTGGCAAGATTTGGCCAACCAACTTTCTGCGTGGCGTCTAGCCCTACTTTCGCAAGCTCAGTGTTATTCCGCGGCCGCACCGAGTCGGAATGCCGCGTAGATACTGGATTTCGC